>CAZDXX010000112.1:0-5306 GCA_964509595.1 uncultured Oscillospiraceae bacterium | reverse complement strand
AACACCGCCCGTTATATGCTGGGCAACCTGTGCGACTTCGATCCCAACACCGATCTGGTGGCTGTGGAGAAGATGGAGTCCCTGGACCGCTTCGCTCTGCACACCTTCAACGAGTTGGTACAGACCATCCGCGCTGCTTATGACCGCTACGAGTTCCACACCGTGTACCGCAGCCTGTACAACTACTGCGTCATTGACCTGTCCAACTTCTACTTTGATATCATCAAGGATCGTCTGTACTGCGACAACGACGCTCTGCGCCGCTCCGCTCAGAGCGCTCTGTATATCATCCTGGATGGCATGACTCGTATGCTGGCTCCCATCCTGGCCTTTACCAGTGATGAAATCTGGGGCTCCATGAAGCATGCCGCCGACGTCAACGCTGAAAGCGTTCTGCTCAACGACATGCCCGAGTACAACGCTGCGTATGTCCTGGCCGAGGATGAGTTGTCCCGCTGGAACAAGCTGGTTTCTCTGCGTGATACCGTTAACAAGGCTCTGGAGAATGCCCGCGCTGCCGGCGTGTTCAAGAAGGCTCAGGACACCGAGGTCACCATCTCCGTGGAGAATGCTGCCGACGCCGAGCTGCTGGGCAGCGCAGATCTGGCTTCCCTGTGCATCGTGTCCAAGGTAACTGTCACCACCGAAGCCGTCGAGGGCGAGAAGATGGCCGACGGTGCCATTCCCTGCACCATTGCCGTCAAGCTGTCTGAGGCTCCCAAGTGCCCCCGTTGTTGGAACCACCACGATCATGTGGATGAAAACGGCCTGTGCCCCCGCTGTGCCGCTGTCATCAGCACCATGTAACATTTCAAGAGGTTGTCTGCTCGTGTGGGCAGACAACCTCTCTCTTTTTCTTATCGGGGCATTGCTCTTTTCCACGCAAAATGGTATGATTAAGGCAACGAATTAAGTGAGGAGTTTCTTCATGCTTTACGTATTATGTACTCTGCTAGCTGCTGCATTGGTGGCCCTGGATCAATGGGTCAAGTGGTGGACTGTAAGTAATATCGCTCTGGGGAGTAAACCTCTGGACTTTATCCCCCATGTGTTGGGTCTGACCTATACCCGTAATACCGGCGGAGCCTGGTCTATCCTGAATGAGCACACATGGCTGCTGACCGCGGTGTCCTGTGTAGTGGCTGTTCTGATCCTTCTGGTCATTGTCAGCCGGCACGTTCGCCACCCCTTTGGTGTTGTTTGCCTGACGTTGATTCTCGCCGGCGCGGTAGGTAACCTGATCGACCGCATCCGCCTGGGCTACGTGGTGGATATGTTCCAGACCCTGTTTATGGATTTCCCCATTTTCAACGTGGCTGATATCTGTGTGGTATGTGGAGGCATTGCCTTCTGTGTCTATTACATCTTCTTTTACGAAAAATGGGAAAAGAAGTGTTGATCATTACCGCCGACCAGGCGGGAGAACGCGTGGACGTACTTCTGTCCCGCTCCATCGAAAACTTGACCCGCTCTTCCGCAGCCCGTCTGCTGGAGGAGGGGGCAGTTTTGTTGTCCGGAAAGCCGGTCAAGAAGAACTACAAGACTTCTGTCGGTGATACGTTGGAGGTCACCCTGCCTGAACCTGAACCGGTAGAAGCCGTTCCACAGAATATCCCGCTTGATGTAGTGTTCGAAGATGACGATGTGATCGTCGTCAACAAGCCTGTGGGCATGGTCGTTCACCCTGCAGCAGGCCATCCGGACGGCACTTTAGTAAACGCTTTGTTATATCATTGTGGAAAATCACTCTCCGGCATCAACGGAAGCCTTCGTCCCGGCATTGTCCACCGAATTGATCGGGACACTTCCGGCCTGATTATTGCCGCGAAAAACGATTTGGCTCATCAGTCGCTGGCTGATCAGCTGCAGGACCACTCCTTATACCGCGAATATGAAGCGATCTGCGTGGGAAACCTGAAAGAAGATTCCGGCACGATCAATGCCCCAATCGGCCGCCATCCGGTGGATCGAAAAAAGATGGCTATCGATCACAAAAATGGTCGGGAGGCGATTACCCATTATACGGTATTGGGCCGCTATCCCGGATACACTCATGTGCAATGTCGTTTGGAGACCGGTCGTACCCACCAGATTCGCGTACACATGGCATCTACCGGCCATCCGCTGTTGGGTGATATTGTATATGGTTCCAAAAAGCCGTATTCCGGCCTGGCAGGTCAGTGTCTGCATGCCCGAAAGTTAACTTTTGTTCATCCTCGCAGCGGAGAGCGTATGACTGTGGAGTGTTCCTTGCCCGATTGGTTTACACAGGTCTTGACAAAACTCGGCAGGATGGGTTAACATGAAAGGGACCTCAGTACAAAAGGAATAACAGGGGAGTTAGGTGCAATCCTGACTGAGATGTGGGACGTATTGCCGTCTCCGAACCCTCGAAGCTGATCCGGGTAATGCCGGCGTAGCGAGTGTATTCGACACATATTGTCGTTTCGATCGTACCGCATTGCACCTGATTGTGCTGCGGTACATCTTTTATGGAGGAACGACAATATGACAACCAAACGAAAAATCACGCGCATGCTCTGTGAGGGAGCGATCATGATCGCTCTGTCCCTGATCCTGGGTCTGCTCAAGGTCTTTGAGCTGCCTCAGGCCGGCTCCATCTCTCTGGAGATGCTCCCCTTGCTGCTGTTCTGTGTCCGCTGGGGCGTGGGCGGCGGCTTCATTGCCTGCTTTGCGTTCGGCATTCTGCAGGTCTTTGTTCAGGGCGCTGTTTCCTGGGGTTGGGCTTCCATTCTGCTGGACTATATAGTCGCTTTCGGCGTTATGGGTATCGCCGGTCTGGGTAAAAACCATAAGTATGGCATCTTCTGGGGAAGTATACTGGGCGGCATTGCGCGCTTCATCGTCCACTTCATCAGTGGCATCACGATTTATAAAATTGTAGCTCCTACCGAGCTGTTTGGTACCGTGTTTGATAACGCGGCGCTTTACTCTGCTGTCTACAACGGCAGCTATGTGACCATCGATGTAATCCTTTGCCTGGTGATCTTCGGATTGCTTTATAAGCGTTTGAACAAATATTTTACGGGGGGCGACCTCCGGTAAGGAGGGAGCTTTTTGGGTAAATTCACCGGTGTTATGCTAGTCAGTGACTACGATGATACGCTGTATGGCAGTGACCTGCATGTGTCGGAGGAAAATCGAGCTTCCATCCGCTATTTTATGGAGCAAGGCGGTCTGTTTACCGTAGCTACCGGCCGTGCCCGAAAGACCTTTTCTCCCCAGGTAACCATTGAAGATATTCCGTTGAATGCTCCTGTGATCTTGTCCAATGGCGCTACCATCTTTGACTATCAGACCAATCAACTGGTGCGCCGCACTTATCTGCCTGAACGGGTCATCACGGACATGCTGGACGTATGCTCGAAATTCCCTGAGTTGGGATTCGAGGCTTACTACCAAAACGAAATTTTTGTCCACAATCCCAATCTGGTAACGCAAAAACATATGGAACGAGTAGGAATGGCCTATTCCGTTCTGCCCATTGAAGAGTTACCCATGCCTTTGACAAAAATTATTCTGGAGCAGGAACCTTCCCTATTGCGGGAAGTCCAAGCCTACATGCAGGAAAAGGCAGGGGATTGCTATGAGGTCATCTTCTCCAATGTGGTGTTGCTGGAACTGACTGCCAAAGGAAGTCACAAGGGTGGTTCCGCTCTTTGGCTGGCAAAGCATTTGGGAATTGATCCGCAGCATCTGTACTGCGTGGGCGATAATCAGAACGATATCCCCATGATGGAAGCGGCCAAAATCGGCTTTGCTCCCGAAACCTGCAGCAGCATTGTAAAAGAATGGGGCGGCGCCCGTCTGGTGCGTGGCTGCGACGACGGCTGCGTGGCTTCGGTCATTGAAATTCTGGACAAACTTTATTGAGAACAAAAATCGGACTGCAATCGTTTGATTGCAGTCCGATTTTTTACTTAAACTTTTTACTTTCAGCAACTGCTAATTCGTCACAACGGTTGTTGTAAGGGTTCTCGGCATGGCCTTTGACCCAGTGGTAGTGCATGGTGTGGATGTCGGTCAGCTTCAAGAGCCGATCCCAAAGGTCGGGGTTCAGGGCAGGCTTTTTATCACTCTTGACCCAGCCGCGGGCCTTCCATCCCTTGGCCCAGCCTTTTTCCAACCCGTCAATCACATACTTGGAATCTGACCAAAGTTCCACGATACAAGGTTCTTTTAACGCCTCCAGCGCGGTTATAACTCCCGTCAGCTCCATGCGGTTATTGGTAGTATTGGCTTCGCCACCGGACAGTTCCTTTTTATGTGCGCCGTACATCAGGATGGCACCCCAACCGCCGGGACCGGGGTTTCCGGAGCAGGCTCCGTCGGTATAAATCGTAACTTGCTTCATTGGTTATTCCTTCAAAAGTGCTTTTCGTCTGGCCTTATACTCTTCTTTGGTAATCAGACCACTATCCAGATACTCCTTCAACTGGGTCATCCGTTTTTCAGTCTCATCTGCAGGTAGCTTCGTTTGGATAGAATTCTCAGCGGAACGTTCAACCGGCTCTTCTTCTTTTGTGGAGGCAAGAATCTGTGCGCACATCTTTTGACGCCGTCTTCTGAGAATTCCCCGAACGGAAAACATCACAATTATATAAACGGCACAAATTAAAAGTAAACAAATTAACAGCATAATAATCACAATTCCTTCAGGATTTCCTGACGCTTGGCATCATATTCCTCCTGAGTGATCAATCGCTGCTCATAGAGAGAGCGAAGCTGGGTTAAGCGTTCTTCCACAGAATCAGATGAATCTTCCTCGGCTTCTACAACGTCTTCCATGAGACCGACAATGCTTTTATCCAAATCGGTCTCCACCTCGTATCCTACACGGTGAGCAACATCATTCTTGCTCACCGCCAAACGGATACCGTTGATGCAGAAAAAGAGTCCTGCTACCAAGAAAATCACACCAAACAATCCAGCATTGGGAATAATCGTAGTAATCGAGATCACCACAAATACAAAACCCATAACCGCATGGACAACACCCATCATCCGCTGCATTCCCCGGGCAGCCCCAGTGGGCTGAGATTGGACTGTGATTCGTCCGCGCTTTTTCGTACTCATAGATTATTCCTCAGTCGTTTCAGAAGGGGTTTCCTGCTCTTCTGCTTCGACCTGCAGTTCTTCCACTTCCTCTTCTTCATGGTCAGTACGGGCGAAAGCAATAACCTTCACGCCCTCGTTCAGATTCATAATCTTAACACCCTGAGCGGCACGACCAAAACAGCTGATGCCGGAAACCGCCATACGGATGATGACACCGGCATCGTTAA
>CAZDXX010000111.1:0-5576 GCA_964509595.1 uncultured Oscillospiraceae bacterium | reverse complement strand
GCTGGAGAAGATCCAGTCCTCTCTGGTGAACACCATTCCCCTGTGGAAGAGTCAGATGGTACTGGCTCTGGGCCTGGAGCATTCCCGTCAGGCTACCGCGGCACAGTCCGCGGTTACCAATATGACCAATGAGCTGCTGAAGAAGAATGCGGACATGCTGAAGATGGGCACCATCGAGACCGCCAAGGAGGCCGAGCGCTCTGTGGTGGATATCGAGACTCTGCAGCACACCAATCAGCAGCTGATCTCCACTCTGGACGAGGTCATGAACATCCAGAAGGAGGGCGCTGCAAAGCGCAAGGAAGCCGAGGCCGAACTGGGCCGCATCGAAGGCGAATTGAAGCAAAAATTACTGGAACTGCGCGGTTAAAAATACCACCTGTTTTGTCGGCCCAGTTCCACGGGGACCCCTCCAAAGCCCGGCAACGCGGGGTTGGTGGGGAAAGGCGGAGCAACGGAGTGAGTGAGCTTTCGTCAACCGACGGAAGCGAGGGATATGAAGTTTGCGACGCCGCGGGCCGCATCGAAGGCGAATTGAAGCAGAAACTGCTGGAACTGAGAGGCTGAGTTTCGCTGATTTGTGAATTTAATTTCAGTTCTCCTGAAAGGAGAGTACTATGAAACTATTGAAAAAACGCAGTGTCGCTGTGATCATAACAATAGCTGTAATCGTATTGATGTCCATTGTGGGTATTGTAAAAGCTCCGGTGGAACTGCCCGATGTCCAGACCGGACAGTGGGTGTACGACGGCGCAGACGTCCTGAGCACCGAACAGAAAGAGCATTTGACTCAGGTCAACCAGCAGCTGATCGCCGACCACGGGGTTGTGGTGGCGGTGGCCACGATGCCTCATGTGAAAGGCTGGGAATTGATGGATTTCTGCCTGGAACTGGGTGACAAATGGGGCCTGAACGGCGACAGCTTTATTTTGGTGCTGGATATCGGCGGAGATAATTACTGGCTGGTACAGGGCAGTGATTTGCTGGATCTGTTTACGGACGATATGGCAAGCCAGTACGCCTGGCAGCTCCTTGAAAATGATTTCGCGGCAAAGAATTACGGCGATGGTGTGGTAAAATTGGTTGATGCACTGCACGCCTGGTACGATGTCACGTATAAATTGGCCGGAGAGCTGGATATTGGAGAGCACAATGTCCCAAACATCGGGTTTGATGACGGTGCTGTGCACACCGGTTCCGGAGTCGGGTTCGGCGGCGTCCTGCTGCTGATCATATTTGCGGTCATTTTGGTCGTTGCGCTGGATGCCCTTCGCTACAGCAATTACCGCCGCCGTGTGGTTGTGACTCCCGCGATAATCTACCGTCCTTTGATTTTTGGCCGCCCTCGTCGGCGTACACCTCCGCCCCCACCCGGCGGAAACAATCGTCGGCCGCCCACCGGAGGTGGGGGCGGCGGTTTTGGCGGCGGCCCCAGACCGGGCGGCACGACCCGGCCGCCCAGCGGCGGAACCACCCGCAGACCATCTTCCGGATCCTTTGGCGGCGGCCGCACTTCCGGCGGCAGCTTCAGCGGCGGTCGTACCGGCTCCTTTGGCGGTGGCCGTTCTTCCGGCGGCAGCTTTGGCGGCGGCCGCAGCGGTTCCTCCGGCGGAGGTCGTTCCGGGGGATCCTTTGGCGGCAGTCGCGGTGGCGGACGCAGATGATTT
Organism: uncultured Oscillospiraceae bacterium; assembly: GCA_964509595.1. GTDB lineage: Bacteria > Bacillota > Clostridia > Oscillospirales > Oscillospiraceae > JAJPXI01. The sequence continues at coordinate 3,909 of CAZDXX010000111.1, read as the reverse complement.
GCCCCTATATTGCAATTTTAGACAATTTGTGTTAATTTAAAGGCAGCAGGAATGAAATGTCCTGCTGCCTTATAAATTTAAAGTGGAAAGGGGCGGTGTTCATGTATAACCGCAAGGCGTTTAAGAGAGAAGCAAAGCAGCTCATGCGAGAGAGCACGCCGCACTATATGCTGGTGGCACTGGTTTATGTTCTGCTGACCACCGGATTGAGCTACGTGGTTACGGCGCTGACCGGGCTGGGCAGTGTGCTGGCGGGTACCCTGAGTGTCTTTTTGAGCATTCTGGTGAGTCTGTTTTCCCTGGTCATGAGTGTGGGTCTGTCCTATTATGTTCTGCGCCTGGCGCGCAAGGAACCGACCGGTGTGGGCAATCTGTTTGAAGGCTTTGCCTTTGCCGGGCGCTCCATTGGCATGAATTTGCTGATAATGTTATATACCTTCCTGTGGTCTTTCCTGATCGCCATCGGGTTTGCCATTGTGGTTGCTGTGGGCGTGCTGTTGATGGAGAGCGTTCCGGTCGTTGGTGCTATTCTGATCGTTGCCGGATACATTGCGTTGATCGTGGCGGTGTTTGCGATCGTTCTGCGCTATGGCATGGCGAATTTTGCCCTGGTGGAAAATCCAAATGATGGCGCATCGGCTGCCATCCGCCGCAGTGTGCAGATGATGCGCGGCAACAAGGGCAAGCTGTTTATGATGGAGCTGTCCTTTATCGGCTGGAATCTGCTGGTTGCCCTGATTGCTCTGGTGATCATGGTGATCGGTTTTGTGGTCAGCGGCACTACCTGGATGATTGAAAACATCCTGCTGACCGGCGAAGATATTTGGGAAGTATACAACGTGATTGGAAGTTTGACCGGTCAGCTGACCATTTGGACTGTACTGGCTGAAATCGTCTGCCTGCCCCTGACTTTGTGGCTGACGGTGTATATGCAGACCAGTTTGGCCCGGTTCTACAACTATGTCAGCGGTCATGATTATCACCAGTACATGAACGGCGGCGAAGTGATAGAGCAGCCTGCTCAGGCAGTTCCTCTGGCGGAGGCCGCACCCGCACAGCCTGCTGAGTCAACCGCTGAGGCTCCCGAAGAACCTCCCGTTCAGCCTCCGGTCAACGACTATTACACCCCGGCGCCCGATCCGGACGCAGATGTTCCGGCTGCAGAGGAACCCACCGAACCGGAAGCTCCTGCAGAAGAAGCAAACGAGGAAGAAATCTGAATATGAAGTGATGGGTGCGCTGTTACATACACGCCCCGAACAATAAAGCGAGAGGCTGATCAACCTTTACGGGTCGATCAGCCTCTCGTTTTATTTGGGTTGTAAAAGCGTTTTTATCCCGGAGGCCAAGTCACTGCAGCGTTAAGCAAACATGCCGGTGGCATGTTTGTAGCGTAAGCCCGACGGCTATGCCGGCGGGGTGTGGTGAAAGGGCTGCAGATTAGCCGGGAGGCCAAGTCATGTCCCGTCCGCCCAGAACGTGGAAATGCAGGTGGAACACGCTCTGACTGGCCTGCTCGCCGATGTTGGACACCACGCGGTAGCTGTCCACGCCCAGTTCCTTGGTCACCTTGGCGATGACGGAGAACATGTGGCCGACGATGGCCTGATTTTCCTCGTTCACGGCGGAAACAGAAGTAATGTGAGCCTTGGGAATCACCAGAAAGTGCGTGGGAGCCTGAGGGTCAATGTCGTAGAAGGCATAGCACAGGTCATCCTCGTACACCTTGTTGGAGGGGATGTCGCCGGCAATGATTTTACAGAATAAGCAATTGTCCATGGGAATAACCTCCTTTGTTATTATTTTAGCGCAAAAAGATGGAAAGAGCAATATTTGATACACTGTGTTATTGCAAATTCGGTTATAAAAAGCTAAAATAAATTAAAATGGGAGGAAATACCATGGATCAGACTTTGAAACAGAATAAAATGGGCACGATGCCGGTGCCGAAACTGCTTTTAAATATGGGCATACCCATGGTGCTTTCCATGGTGGGACAGGCCCTGTACAATATGGTGGATACCTTTTTCGTGTCGCGTATTCCGGACACGGCCGAAGTGGCTCAGATGGGCGACAAAGCCATCAACGCCCTGACGCTGGCCAATCCCATCCAGATTTTGATCATTTCGCTGATGGTGGGTCTTGGAATTGCCACAAATACTCTGCTGGCGCAGAGCTTAGGCAAGCGCGACCGACAGCGGGCCAATCGGGTGGCCGGCAACGCCATGCTGGTAGCATTGTGCATTTTTGCGCTGATCTTCCTGTTCGGATTGTTCGGCGCGAAGGCCTTTATCGGCAGCCAGACCGACGACCCGGTGATCGCGCAGATGGGCACCACCTACCTGAGGATCGTCACGCTGGGCTCCTTCGGAACGATCGCGTATATGTGCATTGAAAAAATCGTCATGGGCTGCGGAAATACGCGTGCAACCATGATCGGACAGCTTGCGGGTGCCCTTACCAATATCATTTTGGATCCTATCATGATTTTCGGTCTGCCTGGATTTCCTGCTATGGGTGTGGCCGGAGCGGCCTGGGCCACCGTGATCGGTCAGTTTGTATCCTTCTTTGTAATTGCCTACATCCATTTCTTCCGGAATAAGGAAGTGGACAGCGGGCTGAAGTATCTCAAGCCCGAGCGGGAGATTTTGAAAACTATGTTTCATGTCAGCCTGCCTGCCACGGTCATGCAGCTGCTGGCGCCCATTATGGCCTATGGCATCAATCTAATTCTGGGTTCGATCTCCACCTGGGCGGTCACGGCCTATGGCGTGTATCACAAGTTCCAGTACTTCGTGTTCATGGCCATTTACGGCCTGAACAATGCGTCCCTTGCTATCGCGGCGTACAATCTGGGGGCCAAAGACAAAAAACGAATTTGGCAGTGCATCAAGTACATCGTGCTTTATGTTCTGATCATTATGGTGGTGGGTGTTGCGGTGCTGCAGATTTTTGCCCGGCCCCTGGTCGGAATGTTCTCCATTGCCGAGGAGTCGGCACAGCTGTGCGTTCTGGCGCTGCGGATCATCACCTGGGGCTTTTTCTTTGGCGGGGTCAATGTAGTCCTTTGCGGTATTTGTCAGGCGCTGGGGAAGGGGACCTATTCTCTGATCGTTTCGCTGCTGCGCAACATCGTTGTGCTGCTTCCACTGGCATACGTACTCTCGCTCACTCCACTGGCGGATACCCTGGTGTGGCTGGCCCTGCCTGTGGCAGAAGCGATTGGCTGCATAGTTGTTGTGGCCCTGACACGAAAGGTGTACAAGGCGCGAGTATCGATTCTATGAAAAAAGCGCGAGGTTGGATCAAACCAACCTCGCGCTTTTCTCATATAAATTACAGACCCAGCTTCATGCTGACAAAATTGTCCACCATAGCCAGAGCGTTGTCCAGCATGAGGACATCCTTGCCGCCGCCCATGGCGGAGTCGGGCTTGCCGCCGCCGGAACCGCCGGCAATGGCACAGACCTGCTTGATGATGTCGCCGGCCTTGATGCCCTTGGCGACCGCTTCCTTGCCGCAGACAGCCAGGAAGGTGATCTTCTCACCGGCCACGGTAGCCAGAACGGCCACGATGTTGGGCTCCTTGTCGCGGAACATGTCGCCCATCTGGCGCAGCTTGTTGGCGTCGGCGTCGGAGATGGTGACGGTCAGCACCTTCAGGCCGCCCACTTCGTGAGCGCCGAACAGGATGCGGTCGGTCTCGCCGGCAGCTTCCTTGGACTTGTACGTCTCCACCAGGTTGCGCAGATTGCGCATTTCTTCCATGTAGGCGTGTGCCTTCTGCACCAGTTCGATGGGCTTGGCCTTCAGCTCCTCGGCGGCCTGGAAGACCACTTCGCGCTGCTTGTCCATGGCGGCCAGGCACTTCTTGCCGGTGATGGCCTCGATACGGCGCACGCCGGAGGC
>CAZDXX010000110.1:0-5589 GCA_964509595.1 uncultured Oscillospiraceae bacterium | reverse complement strand
AAGACCTTGTCCCTGTCGCTTGGACAGACGGAGAGTGCGGCAAATTCAACAGTTGCAAATGCTATGTTGGCCGCGGTGGAGACCCTACTGGCAGAGGAACTGCCAGCAACCATCACCAAGACCGATGAGATGGGACGCATTCATCCTCTTTTTTACAAGTTAAATGCATGGGACAGTATTAACGGAAAGAATAGCTGTAGGGGGATTCTAAACCACACTTATCAGGAAGTGAACAGCCTGGAAACCTCGAATAAGTTGATCACGCTGGAATTCACGGTGAATAGGGTCGACTGGGGGCTTACGTTCTATGATGGAACCGATTCTCTTTCTGTTTGTACCGGTGGGGCCGAATATTATTTTAAAGCGCTTCCAAACTACGAGGATATATTCCTCTCTCCCTTGGGCAGCCTGATCCGCAGATGGTATGACGAGGCCGAGTACATGGCCATGGATGGGTACGACGGAAAGACCATCGTCATTCCCAACACGGGACAGAGCTATCTGGAAGCGGCGCAGGCCTGGTGCGAAGCCTATGAGGGGCTGCATCTGAAGGCTTCCTCGGGCAGTAAAGAGCGTTACACCTATGTTTCCTGCCGGGTGGAACCAGCGGAAGGTGCGACAAGCATGTACCGTGAGAAGGGTGAGATTGGCGAGAACACCTATGCATTTTTTGCCCGCACGGCCTTTGTGCCGGAGAACGAACAGGCGCGGCAGTGGTCCATGGCCGGTAACACAGGAAACTACGAAGGGGATGACCCCAACGTGCCGAAAGAGGCGCTTGAGTACTCGCGCTGCGGCTACATCACCTTGAAGGAAGACGGCTGGCACGGAGTCATCGTTGGCACAGGCTTTTGACCCAAATCGACACATAATGTACACATCTGCGTGATAGCATATAGGAAAATGGGAGGTGCGAAACATGGAAACAACCACCGTGAAAACCGCAAGCGAACCGAAATGTCATACTGTCTGGGTGGGCGAAGAAGACCACATTGCCTCGTTCCACGCGGTGGAGGATTACACCATGCGCACCTTTGAATGCCACGATTACTTCATCCGGTTTTTGCAAACGCTGCAGCAGCGGGGGTTCCGCTTTCAATAACAGACAAAAACACAGCCGTGAGCGTCGCTCACGGCTGTGTTGTATCCATGTAGAATTACTTGGCGCGCAGTTTCAAAGCATCTTCGCGCTGCTTGACCTCATATTCATCTTCCGGTTCATCCAGAACCACGTTGTGGGCCTTTTTCTTGCCGGTATCGTGGTCGATGGTGACGAAAGTCAGATAGCCATCCACGGCCTTCTGATCGCTCAGTTCGCTGACCACATCCACATGGACCATCATACTGGTGGTGCCCACATGGACGACCCGTGCAGTGAAGCGCACGATGTCACCGCAATGGACGGGGGAGGAGAAGGACATGCCGTGGACGTTGCGGCAGACGATCTCACTGGGATTGCCGTGCTCGCAGGCGGCGCAGGCAAAGGCGGCTTCCACAAACCAGGATGCGGTACGGGCGGCAAACAGGGTGCCGTGGTGGTTCAGATCTTCGCTTTTGACCAGATGGGTGGTGTAGTACTTTTTCATAATAATTCCTCCAGAGTGTTAAATGAAACGGCTGTGCCGAGTGAGGTAAGTGTACTCCTGTTTTCGAGAAAAGTCACCATCAATTTTGTAAAATTTTTGCAGCGTTGACGGGAACGTAATGGGGTGCTACAATCAGGGTACAAAGCATAACGAAAAGGGGAGAACCTATGAGCAAAAAGCAGATCGCCCGTCTGGCATCCCAGCCGGAGGACTTTGAAAAGCTGAACCTGAAGCGCGATGAGATCGCCCAGTGGGAAGACGGCCTGCATACCAGCGGCAAGTTCGGCGAGTACGAGTGGTGGTACTCCGATTTCAAACTGAATGATGGCTGGAATCTGGTCATCATTTTCTACTCTCAGCCTGTCACCGCCGCCACCTTTGGGTTTAAACCCAGCGTCACTCTGTCCCTGACCCGTGGAGAAGAGGAGCATTTTGAATCCTTCTCTGCCGACATAAAGGACTGCGTTTATGCAAAAGATCGCTGCTGTGTTAAGCTGGGGGACAAGTGCTGGATCGAGGGTGACCTGAAAAACTACAAAATTCACTTCGAAAATGAGAATATCACCGCCGATGTGACCCTGAACGGAAACGCCGCCTCCTGGCGTCCCGAGACTGGGCGTATCATCTTCGGGGAAAAGCATTACTTTGCCTGGCTGCCCTCTATTCCCGAAGGAACCGCCAACGTGACCGTCACCATGGGCGAGCGAAAGCTGGAACTGACCGGCTCCGGTTACCACGATCATAACTGGGGCGACATCGGGATGTTTTGGCTCATGCACCACTGGTACTGGGGCCGCGCTAAAATCGGCGAGTATCAGGCCATTACCAGCTACATCACTGCCCGGGAAAAGTACGGCTATGAGCATTTTAAGATCTTCCTGTTGCTGAAAAACGGCGAGAAGCTGGGCGACGACCCCCGGTATGTTACCTACACTCAAACCGATCCTGAATTTGATCCCATTACCCAGAAGCACTATCACAAGACCCTGGTGTACGATTACAATGACGGTGCTCAGCATTACCGCATTACTTATCGTGGTCAGGACATCATTGAGACGTTCCATTTCAGTCAGGCCACCAAAGACAGTGCCAACGCCACAGCCGGCCCTCTTTTGATTTGGATCGTCAAGCAGGCCAAGCTTGCGCCAAGCTATATTCGCATTACCGGCACCGTTACCCTGGAGCGCTTTGAGGGTGACGCGGTGGTAGAGACTGTGGAGTCCCAAGGGATCTGGGAGCAGATGTACTTTGGACTGGATGAGGATGTCTGATGGGTATTTTACGAAAGAAAAAAACGGACGCGGGTATTACAGAAACGCTCTTTGAGTGTCAACGGGACGGACTGACTATCCGCGGTACCGAGTATCGTCCGCAGGGAGAGAATCTCCCCGTGGCCATCGTCTGCCACGGTTTTATGGCCTTTCAGGATACGGTGCGCCAGTATGCCAAATGCCTGTCCCGGCTGGGCTACGCCGCCTATTGCTTCGACTTCTGCGGCGGCAGCGTGGTCAAGGGTAAAAGCGACGGCAAAACCACCGATATGTCTGTCTTGACTGAGGTGAAGGACCTGGAGGCGGTCATTGACTACGTTCAAGGTCTGCCTTATACCGGCAGTGAGCTGTTGTTGATGGGCTGCAGTCAGGGCGGCTTTGTGTCCGCGTTGGTGTCGGCAAAGCGGAAGGAACAGGTTTCCAAACTGGTGCTGTTTTACCCGGCCCTCTGTATCCCTGATGACGCCCGTGCGGGCAAGATGATGTTTGCCAAATTTGACCCCAACGATATTCCTGAAACCATCCGGTGCGGCCCCATGAAACTGGGGCGGCGCTATGTGGCCGATGTGATCGACATGGATCCATTTGAGGAAATTGCGCCCTATTCTGGGCCGGTGCTGATCGTCCACGGAACGAAGGATAAAATCGTAAAGCTGGACTATTCCCAACGTGCGCGAGAGGCTTACGGACCGGACCGCGCGGAATTGAAGATTATTGAAGGTGGCACCCATGGCTTTTCCAAGCGCCACGACAAGCTGGCCATGGACGAACTGGCCCGATTTGCAAAACTTTCATAAATGTGTTGCGCCCCGGTACTGGTCAGTACCGGGGCGTAGTTCATTCGCAGATGAAATTCAGTGCCGGGTTCTGCTCTGCCGCATCCTGAAAGGTATCCAGAAGAGCTGTGGCGTAATGTCCCATTTGCTGTTCCATGTCGTCTTTATTGCGCAGGGCGATGGTTCTTTTCTCACCGCACTCGGTCAGCAGGTCGTACAGGGCGTCCAGATTTCGGCCGTAGTAGTCGGGCAGCCCCAGTTGTGCTTTCAGATAATCGTGCGCCGCCGTGCGGTCGTGCATTTCACGGCCGTCCAGTTCGATGGTCACGGTCATTCCTCCCCGTACAGCAGCTCGAAGCTTTCGTAGTGGTCGTGGGTGTAATAAATCAACCCGTCGTTGGAGAATACGATGCGGCGGGAGCCGCGGCTGTAGTAGCCGTCGGTGTCGATGTCGCACTCGTAATAGGTGCGGCCCATTGCCTTGGGCAGAAGCCCCTCTTTGTTCTGGAAGACGTCGCCGCCGATGGCGTAGCCGGGGGCATAATCCTCCACGCTGCCGCCTGTCCAGCCCAGGTCGCGGGCCTCGTCCTTGGTAATGTAGTTGTCGGGTAGTTCACCGTAGGTGACTAAGTACAGGGACACGTCTTCTTTGCTGTAGTAATAGCCGTCCTCATCGATGAGGGATTTCTCTTCTGCGCTGTTGGTGGTAGAGGGGGATTCTTCCGCAGGCTGGGACGGTTGAGACTCTACGGTGTTGTCCGTGCCGTCAGTTGACTCTGCATTGGTTTCCTCATCACCGATCACGGCATGAAAGGTGACTGCCGGCCCGTCCGGACCGCCGATTTCTTCAAGAGCGTCCTGATATTCGTTGGAATCGTCAAGCGCATCGACCGCAATGTCTATAGCAGCATTTACAACGGCATCAGCCAACTCGTTGCTACAACCCGTCAGCCCCAGCGCCATGACAAAAGCGAGAATCAGGGAAAGTATTTTTTTCATGAAATTGCGTCCTTGATATTAAGTTTCGGTGTTCAGTTCTTCGGCAAATTTAAGTAAATCATCAAAGCTGCCGTGGGGGAAGGTGTCAATATCGGTGTCGGAGCGGTTGATCAGGCAGGCGGGCAGCAGGAAGACCTTCATGCCCAGCTTGCGGGCCACCATGTCCTCGTCCACATCGTTGCCCACCATCACACATTCCTCAGGGGAAACGCCCAGATGCTCCATAATGTCCTGATAATATGCGAGGTTGGGCTTGCAGTGACGGCTGTTCTCATAGGTGGTCACCAGCTCGAAGTCCTCCGGTTCCAGTCCGGCCCAGCGGATGCGGCTCTCGGTGGCAATGGCGGGGAAAATAGGATTGGTGGCCAGGGCTACGCGGAAGCCCATTTCTTTCAGCTTACGCACGGCGGGAGCGGCATCGGGTTCAAAGCCACAGGAGGTACGGGCATTCTGGAACTCGTTGCGGTAAAAGGCATCGAAGTGGGGTTCGTCCTTACGTACATCATCACCGAAAATACCGGCGAACACGTCCCAAAAGACTTCTTCGTTAGTGCGGATGCCGTCGTTTTTTACCATAGCTCCGGTACCGGTCCATATGCCGTTGATCAGCTTTTTGGGGTCATAACCGAGGGGAGCCAGCTTAACAGACAGTGGACCCAGATAGGCCTTGACAAACTTCTCCTGATCCATGGGGAGCAGAGTGCCGTCCAAATCGAAAAGAATTGTTGTTGTACGCATAAAATCACCTGAAAATTGTTCGAGATTTACCGATATGTCGGGGCACACCGGTAATAAGTTAGGCAAATATTATAACACAGAAGTGGATGTATTTGCAATGACTGGGATGATTCGTCCCTTTTACCCTATTTGTGGTTTTGGGGTATAAATAACCTCCCTTCGTCGAGATGACGGAGGGAGGTATTCATGGATGGTAACAGCCCGACAAATTGGAATTTG
>CAZDXX010000109.1:0-5623 GCA_964509595.1 uncultured Oscillospiraceae bacterium | reverse complement strand
CATGCCGGGAATCCAGTTCAGGGAGTCGAAGATGCGGAACACGTCGATGCCGCTTCTGGCCGATTCCCTGACAAATTCACGGATCAGGTTGTCGGGATAGTTGGTGTAGCCCACGGCATTGGCTCCACGCAGCAGCATCTGGAAGGGAATGTTGGGAATTTCCTTGCGCAGCAGATCCAGACGCTCCCAGGGGGACTCATGCAGGAAGCGGTAGGCCACGTCAAAGGTGGCGCCGCCCCACATCTCCAAGGAGAAGCATTCGGCCAGAATGTCGGCGGTACCGGCAGCCCCCTTGACCATGTCGCGGGTACGCATACGGGTGGACAGCAAACTCTGGTGGGCGTCGCGCATGGTGGTGTCGGTAATCAGCAGCTTTTTCTGCTCCACGACCCACTTGGACAGCTCCTCAGGACCCTTTTCGTCCAGCAATTGCTTGAGGCCGGTGGGTGTCGTATCAGGCACCGGTGGAAAACGCGGGGTATCGTACTGATGCCGCTCGGTGTCGGGGTTATCCACCTGGATTTGCGCGATGTATTTTAACACCTTGGTGGCTCGGTCACGGGAGTCCGTCACCTCAAACAACTCAGGGGTGTCGTCGATGAACTTGGTGTGACACTTGCCCTCCACGAACCGGGGATGGTTCAGGATATTGGAAACGAAGGGGATGTTGGTTTTGACGCCGCGGACATGCTCCTCGCTCAACGCACGGCGGGCCTTACAGCAGGCCCCTTCAAAGGTGTTGTCCCAGCAGGTGACCTTAACCAACAGAGAGTCGTAGTATGGGGAAATAATGGCGCCGGTATAGGCGTTGCCGCCGTCCAGGCGCACACCGAAGCCGCCGCCGGAACGATAGGCGGTGATTTTACCCGTATCGGGCGCAAAATTGTTGGCCGGATCCTCGGTGGTGACACGACACTGGATGGCAAAGCCGTTCATCTTCACGTCATCCTGACTGTTCAGGCCAATGTGTGGATCGGACAAGGGATACCCTTCAGCAATCAAAATTTGAGCACGCACCAGGTCGATATTGCACACCATTTCCGTGACGGTGTGCTCCACCTGAATACGGGGGTTCATTTCAATAAAATAGTGGTTGCCGTCCCGATCCACCAGAAATTCCACCGTACCGGCGGAGACATATCCAACATACTTGGCGATCTTCACCGCGTCGCGGTACAGGTTTTGGCGTGTTTCCTCAGGAATAGACCAGGCGGGGGCAAACTCCACTACCTTCTGGTAGCGGCGCTGCAAGGAGCAGTCGCGCTCGCCCAGATGCATAACATTGCCGTATTCATCACCCAGAATCTGCACCTCGATGTGCTTGGGCTCCACCAGATATTTCTCAATAAAAATATCCTCGTTGCCAAAGGCCTTCTTGGTTTCGCCCTTGACCAGATCAAATGCAGGAATGACCTCTTCTTCCGTCTCACACTTGCGCATTCCACGCCCACCGCCGCCACCGGCGGCCTTCAGGATAACAGGGAACCCGTACTCCTTTGCCCTGACCAGAGCTTCTTCACTGTCCTTCAGCGGTTCTTTAGAACCGGGAATCGTGGGTACACCGCAGGCCCGCGCAATCGCCTTTGCATTCAACTTGTCGCCCATCTCCCCCAAAACGGTGGAGTTTGGGCCAATAAAAGCAATATCGTTCTGTTCACAGGCTTTTGCAAAATCGGCTTTTTCTGACAGGAAGCCATATCCCGGATGAATGGCATCGACTCCTCGGCGCTTGGCTAAGTCGATGATGGAGGAAATATCCAGATAGGCTCCTAATGGGGATTTATTTTCCCCAATGAGATACGCCTCATCGGCCTTGGTACGAAACAGGGCATTGATATCCTCATTGGAATACATAGCTACCGTATGTACGTCTAAATCATGACAGGCACGAAACACTCGAATGGCGATTTCACCGCGGTTCGCCACCAAAACCTTATTGAACTGCTTATGTTTGATCACAACAGTCAACCCGCCTTTCCAATTCAATTCGTCCCTCGTGACCTCATATAACACGGGCACTTGCCCGCAAACCACAAGTGTGCTACACTATGGTGCGAAAACAACAAAAGGGAGGTGTGGTCATGAATCTGAACACTTTGATCGGAGAATTCCCCGGCATCGGTCAAGTGCGCCAGCGCGCATTGGTAAAACTGGGCCTGCGCACAGCCGAAGATTTGCTTCGCTATTTTCCCCGTGACTACGAAGACCGCACCAAGCTCTGCTCCATTGCTCAGGCTCCTGAGGGCGAGAACGTATGCATCAGTGCCATGGTGGCCGAAACACCTCGACTTTCCCGCATCCGCAAGGGTCTGGATATTACCAAGGTCAAGGTCGTGGACGAAGTCAACGCTATGACCGTGACATTTTTTAACCAAAGCTATGTAAAAGACGCTCTGCGTCCCGGGGAAACCTATATATTTTATGGCAAGGTGGAGGGGTTTGGCCGGGCGCGGCAAATGAACAACCCTGTCTTTGAAAAAGAAGGTTCCGCCCGTTTCACCGGACGCATCATGCCGGTATACTCCCTGACCCATGGAGTCAGCAACAATCTGCTGGCTGGCCTGACCCATCGTGCCATTGAAGGCTGTCTGGAACAGGTAGAAGAATCTCTTCCCACCGCGTTGCGGCAGGAGCACAATCTGGCTTCTCTGCCCTTTTCCTATGAAAACATCCACTTTCCCAACTCCTTTGAGGAGCTGGAACTGGCCCGCCGACGGCTGATTTTCGAGGAATTGTTTTATCTGTCCTGTGGTCTGGCCTTTTTGAACAAGCGGCGCGGCAACGAGATCGGCCCGGTCTTTCCCTCGCGACCAATGGAGGACTTTACCGCTCTGCTCCCCTTCACCCCCACCGGTGCGCAAAAACGCACCATGAATGAAATTGCCTTTGACGTCATGACCGGTCGTCCCATGAACCGTCTTCTGCAGGGCGATGTGGGTTCCGGCAAAACCGTGGTAGCCGCCTACGGTGCCTGGCTGGCATGGGCAAGCGGTTTCCAAAGCGCTTTGATGGCTCCCACGGAAATTCTGGCAACTCAGCATTTCACAACATTATCCTCGCTTCTTGCCCCAACCGGCATGCGCGTGGCGCTTCTGACCGGCTCCATGAAGGCGGCAGAAAAACGCAAGGTTTACTCTGCGCTGGAAGCAAGCGAAATTGATTTGGTAGTCGGCACTCACGCACTCCTGTCCGAAGGTGTGACGTTCTCCCGTCTGGGTCTGGTGGTCACAGACGAACAGCACCGTTTCGGCGTGGCTCAGCGCGCGGCGCTGGCTGCCAAGGCCGAACTGCACCCCCATGTACTGGTCATGTCGGCCACTCCCATCCCCCGCACGCTGGCTCTGATCATCTACGGCGATCTGGATGTTTCCATACTGGATGAACTGCCTCCCGGCCGCACTCCGGTGGAAACCTATCTGGTGGGCGAAGACAAACGACAGCGCATGTACAACTTCGTGCGCAAGCTGGTAGCCGAAGGCCGACAGGCCTACATCGTCTGTCCTATGGTGGAAGAGGGCGAGGAGGCCACCGCCGATTTGAAAGCGGTCACCGCCTACGCCCAACAGCTTCAGGCCGAGGTCTTTCCCGACTTGCGGGTCGCTTTTGTCCATGGCAAAATGAAGGCAAAGGAGAAAGATGCCGTTATGGCCGCTTTTTCCACTGGCGAAACCGATGTACTGGTATCCACCACAGTTATTGAAGTAGGCGTGGACGTCCCCAATGCCGCTCTAATGATCGTTGAGAACGCAGAGCGTTTTGGTCTGTCTCAGCTTCACCAGCTGCGTGGTCGTGTGGGACGCGGCAAACACCAGTCCTACTGCGTGCTGTTATCCGATAACAAGAATCCCGAAACCCGGGAGCGTATGAAAGTCATGACCAAGACTTCGGACGGTTTTAAAATCTCCGAAGAAGACCTGAAAGCACGCGGCCCCGGTGACTTCTTTGGCAAGCGCCAGCACGGTCTGCCCCAACTGCGGGTTGCCGACCTGGCCGGTGATATGCGCGTACTGAAAGAGGCGCAGGCGGCAGCAGAAGAACTGCTGCAGACTGACCCAGCATTGGAAAAAGTCGAAAACAAACGAGTGCTGGACCATATCAAGCGCCTGTTTGCGGAAAATCCTGATATTTTTAACTGAAACTGAGAAAAAGAAGGCAAAACAATGGAACGCAAGAATACCCCCGCACCGGGCGAATTCGTCCGCATCAAGGACTACATTCCCGACATTTATGTGGATCTGAAATACGCCACACCGAATAACTTTACCGGTCATACTATTTACACATTTACCGAGCCTTGGCTGCGGTACAGTTCCGTACAAAAACTGGCCAAGGCACAAGCCACCTTGCGCGAGAAGGGTTATAGTCTGGTGATTTGGGACGCTTTTCGTCCCCACACCGCCCAGCACAAGCTGTGGGAGGTCTATCCGGTTCCCGGCTTTGTAGCCAATCCCATCACCGGCTGTTCCCCCCACACCCGCGGCAACACCGTGGATGTGGCGCTGGTCACCCTCGATGGCGAACTTCTGGAGATGCCCAGTGAATTCGATGATTTCAGCGCTCGGGCCAACCGCGACTACAGCGATGCCACCGAGACAGCCGCCCTGCACGCCTCTGTCATGGAACAAGCTATGGCCGCGGCCGGGTTCAAGCCCTACTTTGATGAATGGTGGCACTTTGTTGACTCTGATGCTTATGAGCCGGAATTTGAATTTATTCCTGCGTCCTCGCAAAGACCGCTCAACTCCATTTCCCCCTGACGGCGAAAACTGCGTTCACTTCCTTGCTCGTCCTCTCCCCACAAAAACCGCTTTTCGGGTTTTTGCGGGGTCCCCATTTTAATATTTCAATAAAGGAGTTTTACTTATGACTCACAAAGAACACGCCGCTGCTCTGCGCGCGGATACCACCACTCATTATAACTGTGCTCAGTCGGTTCTCATCCCATTTGCCAAAGAGGCCGGTCTGACCGAGGAGCAGGCAAACGCACTGGCCGCCAACTTCGGCTCCGGCATGCGCTACGGCTCCACCTGCGGCGCTGTGACCGGTGCTTTGATGGCCCTTGGTATTCTGGGTTACACCGAGGAGGAAAGCCGCGCTCTGCTGCAGTCATTCCGCGCTCAGGAGGGCGACTTGGCCTGTGCAAAGCTGCTGGCTATCGGCAAGGAAAAGGGTTTGGTAAAAAAAGACCACTGCGACAGCATGGTCTTTGCCGCAGTGGAACTGGTGGAAAAGTTAATTCAAAAGTAAACAATATATGGAAAGGGGCCAGGACGAAATGTCCTGGCCCCCTTTTTTATGCCGTAATTTTCAGTTGGTTTATGAATGTTTATCAGGGTTTCCAAGCGGGAGCCATCAGGGTGGACTTACCCATCTGCAGCCAGCAGCCGTTGTAGTCGGCAGTACCAGCACCAGCCTTACCGGTCGCATAGTAAACCATCTCACCAGTGGTAGCATCGGGAGCCAGCTCACGGTCAGCGCCAGTCAGCTGCTCGTCAGCATACTCGAAGTTATTGGTCAGGCACTCCAGTTTACCACGCTCGGCGATGGTGTCCTGAGTCTGGGTCAGCAACCACTCATAGTGAGCGGAAACACCATGGCTGTAAATCCAGGTTGCCATGTGGTT
>CAZDXX010000108.1:0-5714 GCA_964509595.1 uncultured Oscillospiraceae bacterium | reverse complement strand
CTTTTTTCGCGTCCTGTGGAGCATGACCGGAATTGTTCTGCAATGGAGAACGCCGCCATAGCCGGGCGGATCATAGGGTGCTTTCATAGGAGAAGGCGCGCAGAGCGGCCGGATCTCGTATGATGATCTTGCGGTAGCCGGTGGAGATCCATCCCCGGTCGGAAAAACGCGAGATGACCTGACTGACCGATATTCGGGAGATCCCGATGACATTGGCCAGAAACTCCTGCGAGTAGTGCAATTCGGGCAGTTCTGCGGTGCCGCTGTATTGCCCCTCGGCCAGACGGCGGCAGAGAAACCGCGCCACCCGCACATCGGCACTGAGCATGGAACTGTCGGCCAACTCTTCAAACAGGGCGCCGATATCTTTGGACAGCTCCTGCAGGATAAACGACTGAAAGTCAGAAAAGCGCTGACAGCATTGCTGATAGCAGGCCTGATCGATCACAATGACTTCGCAGGGCTTAATGGCGATGGCGGAGGAGCGGCGGGGGGCCGATTCGAAAAATGTTGCGGCGCCAAACAGGCGGCCCGGCCAAGTCATTAAAATGTTGCGCTCCCGCCCGTCCTCGAAGACGGTGTAGGTCAGGGAGAGACCGCTGATCAGGTAAAACAGCTCGGTGGGAATCTCGCCCTGACGGAAGATGATCTCGCCGGGCTCATAAGTTTTGACCTTGCGGCACTGAGTCAGAAAGTCAAGAATCTCCGGGCGCATGGGACGTAATCTCCTTTACAGTTGAATACGGGTTCGGTACGTGTGAACGGTCAGACCAACGCACATGAGGAAACCGCAGGAGGAGCCGAAATACCACGCCCACATCAGGCCGGTATAGCTGGCCAGCGCCCGCGTCAGCACGAAGCACATGATGATGCGCACGGCAAATTCGGCCATGGTTTCCAGGAAAAAGGCGGTACTGCGTCCGGCGCCGCGCAGAAGGCCGCCGGTGGCGACGATGAAGCAAATGGGGAAGTACACGGGGGAGATGATGCGCAGGTAGTTGACGCCGGCTTCGGTCACCAAAGGATTTTCCTGTATGTCGATGAACAGATTGATAAGCTGTGAGGGGAAGAGCTGGAACAACGCCACCACGACCACGGTACAGCCCAGACAAATCAACGTGGTGACCCGGAAGCCCTCCCGGATGCGCTTGTGCTTTCCGGCGCCGCGGCATTGGGCGGTAAACGCGGAAAAAGCCGTGCCCAGGGTGTTCAGACTCATGTAGAAGAAGTTGTGGAGCTTGGATGCGGCCTCATATCCGGCGATCACAGAGGTGTCGTAGGTGTTGAGCAGACCCTGAATAATGGTGTGGGTGCAGGCCACGCAGCTTTGCTGGAAAATACAGGGCACGGCAGAGCGGGAGATCTCGGCCAAAACGTCTTTGTCAAACGTTGCAGGGTGTTTGTCCGTTTCCATCCTGTTCAGACGCCGGAACAATATGACAACAGCAAGAACGGCGGCAAGATACTGGGATACGGTGGTGGCCCAGGCTGCGCCGATGACGCCCCAATGGAAAAAGCGAACCACGATATAATCCAAAATAACATTGGTCACCGAGGAAGTCAACAACAGGTACAACGGGGTTCGGGAATCGCCCAGACCGGTAAAAATGCCGCTGGCCGCGTTGTAGATCAGCATGGCAAACACGCCGACGGCGTAGATCATCAAGTATGCCCTGGCGTTGGCGAAAATGGAAGAAGGGGCATTCAGAAGCCTCATCAGCGGCCCGCTGAGGAGGATGCCGACCAGGGACGTGATCGATCCCACGACTCCAAACGACACCAGAGCGGTAAAGGACGCGCCGGGGATCCGGCTGTGTTCTCCTGCGCCAAACAGGCGGGACAGAACCACCGAGCAGCCCATGGAGGTGCCGGTGGCGATGGCGACAAAAAAGAGCGTGATGGGATAGGCGGCGCCGATGGCCGCAAGACCGGCCTCACCCGTGAACCGGCCGACGATCATACTGTCGGCAATGTTGTAAAACTGCTGAAGCAGGGTGCTCAGCAGCAGGGGAAGGGAGAACGCAAGCAATGTCTTGGGTACATGTCCGGTCGTCAGATCTTTGGTCACGGGAAAGCCTCCTCTCAAGTCCTGTCTGCGCCCATCATAACGGACAACGGGGGAAAGAGACTGTAAAGCACTTTACAATTTGGACAGAGAAAATACTGTTTACATTTCCGGTATATCGGCATATAATCTGAACTTACAGATTTCCACAGAAAGCCGGGATGGGAATGATCTCTGATTTTTTGATCGTGTGCGGGCAGGTCATCACGCTTTTTCTGATGATGGGCGTGGGCTATGTGCTGACCAGGCGTGGGTGGTTCTCGGAAGAGACGACCTCACAGGCGACGCATTTGTTGATTTATGTCGTAACGAGCTGTATTGTGATCACTCAGCTGCAGGTGGAGGCCAGCGCACAGGTCATCCGTTCCATGCTCTTGTCTGCGGTCGGCATGGCGGCGCCGTATGTGATCATGCTGCCGATCGTGCAGCTTATGTTCCGGAAGGAAAAACCGGACACCCGAGTGGTTCGGCGCTTTGGCATGGTGTACTCCAACAGCAGCTTTATGGGCCTGCCGCTTTTGGCGGGGATTCTGGGTGACGAGGCGCTGCTGTTTGGCATCATATCCATGCTGGTGTTTACGGTGTTCCAGTGGACACACGGAGCGATGACCATGGGCGGGAAATGTTCCATTCGCCGAATGGTGCTCAATCCGGGCGTCATCAGTATGGCCATTGGCCTGTTCCTGTTTGCGACCGGCTTGCGTCTGCCGGCTCCGGTCAACAACGCCATGGAATTTCTGGCGGATATGAATTCGCCGTTGGCAATGGTGGTCATTGGTTCCCAGATGGCAAGGGCGGATATTCGGAACGTGTTCAAGAAGCCGAAGCTGTATCTGTCTGCGGCGATCAAGCTGATCGCAGTCCCTGCCATCATCTGTGTGGTGCTGCTGCCGTTGAAGCTGGAACCCATTTCCTACTGCGCCTGCGTGGTGCTGGCGGCCTGCCCCACGGCAGGCACGACTTCCATGTTCGCCCAGATGTTCAAGCGGGATGTGGAGACGGCGGCACAAATGGTCACCCTGTCCACGCTGCTGTCTGTGGTGACTCTGCCGGTGTTTGCCGTGCTGGCGCGCCAAATCGCGGGACTGGTATAACTCCATACATAGCAAAATGCTCATCGCAGAGCTTCCATTTCTGCGATGAGCATTTTTTTACTTGGTGGGGTGGTAATGGCGGTACAGTTCGTTGATAAAGACCTCTTTTGCGGGGTTGGAATTATTGTCCAGCCAGGCGGCGCTGATATTCAGGCTTTGATCAAGGGTAATGACCCGGTACAGGGACATCTTGCAGGCGCCGGTCCAGGCACAGGTGATTTGGGCACCGATGCCGTTTTGCAGGCGCATCAGAACCGAGGCGGAGCTGGGCGTATGCTCGATCTTGGGAGTAAATCCGGCCGCTTCGCAGACATTGACGGCCAGTTGTTCCATGGGGTTGTCTGTGCCGACTGTCGGAGCGATCACATAGAAGGGGTCGTCTTTGAAATCGGACAGAGTCAGGTTTTCCTTTTGGGCCAGCGGGTGCAGGGTGGAGATCAGCATGACAACAGGGGCGGAGGTCACATTTCGCATGGCAACGTCCGGCTGCCCGCGCAGAGCGATCTCCAGTGTGATGGCGATATCGATTTCCTGGCGGCGCAGGGCTTCGATGGCCTGAATGTGGTTATACCCATCCAGGTTGAGCTGAAGCTTGGGATATTTTTCCGCCAGAAGACCGCGCAGTTCCGGATAGAAGGTGGACAGATCCCACCCGTCCAGGCAGCCCAGCCGCAGATTGCCGGTGTGTCCGCTGGCGATCTCGTGAGCCTCAGCGGACAGTTTGTTGAACTCATCTTCCGCTTTGCGGAAAAACTTATAAAACATTTTTCCGGCTTCCGTCAATTGAGCGCCGCCGTAGCGGCGATCGATCAGGGTCAAATTCAGGGAAGCTTCCAGCAGGGAGACCTGCTTGCTGACTGCAGGCTGGGATATGTAAAGATGCTTGGCGGCTTTGGAAAAGCTTTGGTATTTGGCCACCGCCATGAAATAGGAAATTTGGGCCAGTGTCATTGCGATACACCTCAGTTTCCGCGATTAATATCAGCCTGGAATACGGAGAGTATAACATAACCAATTGGATATGTAAATATATTTGTTGCAATATAAGCAAATGGTTATACAAAGATGACCGAAACGGTATTAGACAAGTGTATATAGCTATGATAGAATTTCTTCGCCTGAAGAGGAAATCTTGGAGAATTTTGATAAAAAAAGAGGATTTGAGCGCCACGGTATGATGTGATTTTGACTACACCGGAGGAAATGATTCAAACTGCGCAATTCCGCGTTTCTGAGTTGTGTTCCAACGCAGAAATAATGGAACGAATCGGCATGAAAATCATTTGTGGGGGAGCACATCTCGGACGCCGTTTTCCGGGGATCCGGAGCGGGCAAAGAAAAAAGTGAAAGGGGAATAGTAATGGAACCGATACATATTGCGATTCTCGGTATCGTTGTCCTGCTGGTCCTGCTCTTCATGGGCATGAACATCGGTACCTGCATGTTTGCGGTGGGCTTCTTCGGCAGCTGGGTGGTTTTCCTGGCTAAGGGACTGACCATCGAAAAAGCGCTGAGTGCGGCCCTCATTGTATTCCAGAAAATTCCGTTTACCCAAGCGACCAACTACACCTTCGTGGTCATACCGCTATTTGTCCTGATGGGACAGCTGTGCTACTACTCCGGCATGTCCGCCGGCCTGTATAATATGTGCAGCAAGCTGTTGAGCAACCTGAAGGGTGGCTTGGCCATGGCCACCGTTGCTGCCTGCGGCTGCTTCGGCGCCATCTGCGGCTCCTCCGCTGCTACCGCCGCTACCATGGGTGTTGTGGCTCTGCCCGAAATGAAGAAGCACGGTTACAAGGACTCCCTGGCCTGCGGCTCCATCGCTGCCGGCGGCACTCTGGGCATCCTGATCCCTCCCTCCACCGGCTTCATCCTGTATGGCATTATCGCCGGTGAGTCCATCGGCAAGCTGTTTGCAGCCGGCATCCTGCCCGGCATCCTGCTGGCCATCTGCTACTGCCTCTCCATCGCGGTCCAGGTCCGTGCGGATCCCACTCTGGCCCCCAACAAGGTGAAGACCTCCGCCAAGGAGAAGCTCAAGGCTCTGCCCGGCGGCATCCCCATGGTCATTATTTTCGTGGTTGCCATCGGCGGCATCATGAGCGGCTTCTTCACCGCTGTGGAAGCTTCCGCCATGGGCGTCTTCTGCGCCTTCCTGTACATGCTGTACAAGAAGACCTTTAACTGGAAGGTCCTCAAGGCCTCTCTGATCGAGACCGTCAAGACCTCCGGCATGATGTTCCTGATTCTGATCGGCGCTTACGTGTTCGGCAACTTCCTGACCGTTTCCGGTCTGCCCACCGCTCTGGCCAACTTCATCGGCGGCCTGAGCGTGAACCGTTACGTCATCCTCCTGATCATCCTGATCATCTACGCCATCATGGGCTGCCTGATGGACTCCCTGGCCATGGTGCTGATCACCGTGCCCATCTTCTACCCCGTGATGATGAGCCTGGGCTTCGACGGCATCTGGTACGGCGTTATCATGGTCATGGTCATGGAGCTGGGCCTGATCACTCCTCCCGTTGGCATGAACTGCTACATCGTGGCCG
>CAZDXX010000107.1:3528-5830 GCA_964509595.1 uncultured Oscillospiraceae bacterium | reverse complement strand
GTTAGCGTCGGCCTCCGCCCGGGCGATCTCAAAGCGAATTGCATCTGTCTCGATGTCCTTTTCACGCATCTGCTCGGCAAAGCGCTCGGCCGCGGCGTACAGGCGATTCACTTCCTGCTGCGCCTCTTCCTTCTGGCGCACAGCGTTCTCATAGTCAGTCAGCACCTTGATAGAGGAAGCGCGGATCTTCTCCAGCTGCTCCATCCAAACAGAGACTTCCAGCGTACGCAGCTCGTCTCGCAGGATAAGGAACTTCCTGGCTTTCTCTGACTGCACACGCAACGGTTCTACCTGCAGCTCCAACTCATCGATCTTGTCGTTGATTCGCACCAGATTCTCGTCGGTGCGGGCCAGCTTGCGCTCCGCCTCCTCCTTGCGGTGGCGGAAGCGGGAGATGCCGGCGGCTTCCTCAAAGATTTCACGGCGGTCAGCCGACTTGACGGACAGGATCTCATCGATCTTGCCCTGCCCGATGATAGAGTAACCCTCGCGGCCCAAGCCGGTGTCCATGAACAGCTCGTTGACATCCTTCAAGCGGACGCTGCGGCGGTTGATGTAATACTCACTTTCGCCGGAGCGGTAATAGCGGCGGGTGACCATAACCTCGCTCTCGTCCAAATCAAAGAGGTGCTCAGTATTGTCAATGACCAAAGAAACCTCGGCAAAACCCAGGCTCTTTCGCTTCTCCGTACCGCCGAAGATGACGTCTTCCATCTTGGCACCACGCAGTGTTTTGGTGGACTGCTCGCCCATGACCCAGCGGATGGCGTCGGAAATATTCGATTTACCCGATCCGTTTGGCCCCACGATGGCGGTGATGTCCTCGCCAAAGGACAATACCGTCTTATCCGGGAAGGATTTGAAGCCTTGGATCTCCAGTGCTTTTAAATACAAGTGCAGCACCTCATTACTCAAAAAGTCTTTGGTCCCATTTTCTCAATTTATCATTATACCAATCTCTGGCTTGGATTGCAAACCATTTTCCCGAATAAAAGCAAAAGAACTGTGCTTAAAACTGCACAGTTCTTTTGGACAAAATCACTTCAGTTTTTCGATGGCCGCCTTGGCTGCGTTCTGCTCGGCCGCCTTCTTGGTACGCCCTTCACCGGCTCCCACGGTCTTACCGTTGAGTTCGACCTCCACAGAGAAGCGCTTAGCGTGGTCAGGGCCTTCCTCTCCTACCAGACGGTAGGTCAGCTTCTGGCCGCTCTCCCGCTGCACCAACTCCTGCAGGGCAGTCTTATAGTCCCGGCTGGCGCTCATTTCCTCCTCGTTACCGAGGATAAGCGTGCGGATCAGCCGTCTGGCCTGTGCAATGCCTCCATCCAAATACACGGCAGCCAGCACAGCTTCGGTGGCATCAGCCAGAATGGATGGACGTTCACGGCCGCCGCCTGCGTCCTCTCCTTTGCCCAAACGCAGGTACTTGCCTAACTCCAGTGCACGGGCCACTTCAAACAAACTTCCTTCGCACACCATGGCAGCACGGGTACGGGTCAGTTCGCCTTCGGGCATATTCGGATGCTCCCGGAACAGATGGTCGGCCACCACCATGCCAAGAACCGAGTCGCCCAGAAATTCCAAACGCTCGTTACTGGTCATGCCACCGTCCCGATGCTCGTTGGCATAGGAGCTGTGGGTCAGGGCATTTTCCAGCAGGCTGCGATTTTTAAATTGATAGCCTAACCGCTCTTCCAGTGTTTTCATTGTACATCCTCCATGCGAAAAAGCCCCGCGCTGACGCGGGGCTTCGCATTTTCTTAATCAGTTGTCTTCCAAGCGCTCCTGCAGATACTTCAGAAGATCGCCAACAGTGTGGATGCCGGTGACATCCTCTTCACTCATCTCTTCAACTTCGAATTCCTCTTCCAGTGCCATGGACAATTCCACGATATCCACGGAATCGGCACCCAGATCATCCTCAAAAGACATCTCGGTGGTGATGCTGCTCTCCTCCACACCAAACTGTTCGGCAATGATGGCCTTGAGCTTATCAAAAATCATTTCGGACACTCCTTTATTTTTTGCAAAGAAACATAGGATTTTCTTTAACCATAATAGGTGTTCAGGCTCAATGTGTCAATAGTATTTTGGAAAATTTTCACTCAGTTATTTCATTTCCCGCGGCATTTTTCGGGGGAAGACGCATGAAGGATACATTCTCTTCGATATCCTCAATAATGCCGGAACTGGCAAACTGGATCGCCTGATGGATATACAGTTTTGGTTTATGTCGATGTGATGGGCGGTAAAGCACACTGCTTGGAAGTGATTGTAAACGATTGGGTCATTCGTTTGAACG
>CAZDXX010000107.1:0-3518 GCA_964509595.1 uncultured Oscillospiraceae bacterium | reverse complement strand
GGCATTCTTGATGGCAAAATCATTGGAAGAACCGTGGGCCTTGATGACAGGCTTAGAGATACCCAACAGGGCGGTTCCGCCCACTTCATTGGAATCCATCATCTTTTTCAGATCTTTCATGCCGTCCCTGACCAGCAGGGCAGCAATCTTGGTCTTCAGATTTTTGAAGAACATCTTCTTCAGTTCTTTGACCAAAAAGCTTCCCGTGCCTTCCATGGTTTTGAGCATGATATTACCGGCATAACCATCGGCCACGATGACATCTACTGCACCCATAACAGCCTCACGTGCCTCCACATTGCCCACAAAATTAATACGCCCTTCTTCGCCTGCCTTTTTCAGCAGTTCATAGGTTTCCACTTGCAAAGCGGTTCCCTTGGAGGGCTCAGCGCCGATGTTCAACAGACCTACGCGAGGCTCCGGCTTGCTCAGGAAATGCTCGGCATAATAGGAACCCATATAAGCATACTGCAACAGGTATTCCGGGGTACACTCTGCTGTAGCACCGCAATCGATCAGCACGGCATTGCTGCCGGGCAAGATGGGTGCCAACGCCGCACGGCGGATACCCTTAATGCGCTTGGTAATCAGCGTTGCCGCCGACAAAAGAGCCCCGGTACTTCCGGCGGAAACAAAGGCATCGCCCTTTCCTTCCTTCAGCATAGTCAAACCGACCGTCAGGGAAGAATCCTTCTTTTCCTTGAAGGCAGTGGCAGGGTTGTCCTCCATGTTCACAACCTGATCAGCATGGGTGATTTCAATACCTGCAGGCAATTCCCCAATCCCATCTTCAGATAAGACCTTCAGAATCTCTTCGCCTTTGCCTACCAGAACGATCTCCGCTTTGTACTCCTTGGCTGCAGCCAGTGCGCCCCGGACATTGCTGGCCGGTGCATTGTCTCCGCCCATGGCGTCAACGATGATCTTCATATTCTTCGCTCCTCTATGTTTTTATATGAACAGAACTTTTTTCAATTTATTGTCAGACTTTACAGCTGCACACCATCCAGAATTTCCAGTGCGCGCTTGGACAGTTCGGCATTTTTGTTCCGTTTACCCTTCACTTTATAACCCAGAGCAGGGATGATACCGAAGTTCACGTTCATGGGTTGGAAATCCACGACGCTTTCATTGCTGATATACAAAGCCAATGCACCAATTCCGGTTTCTTGCGGGAAATCCACAGGAGGCTTACCCTGAATGCGGTGAGCCAGTTCTACAGCTGCCAGAAAACCGGAGGCGGTGGATTCCACATAACCTTCCACGCCGGTAATTTGACCCGCAAAGCAGATCCGAGGTTCCTTTTTCACCCGATAATAACGATCCAACAAGCGGGGTGAATCCAGATAAGTATTGCGGTGCATAACACCATAACGAATAAACTGCGCATCATGCAGAGCGGGAATCATAGAGAACACACGCTTCTGCTCCGGCCAGCGCAAGTGGGTCTGAAATCCCACCAGATTATAAATCGTGCCGTCGGAATTATCGCGGCGCAACTGCACTACGGCATAAGGCTCTTTACCCGTCTTGGGATCGGGAAGTCCCCGGGGCTTCAAAGGACCATAGCGCAAAGTATCCTCACCGCGGCGAGCCATGACCTCAACGGGCATGCACCCTTCAAAGACATTCTTGTCCTCAAAGCCATGGACATCTGCCTCCTGGGCCTTGGTCAGTTCATTCCAGAAAGCCTTGTATTCTTCCTCATTCATGGCACAGTTGATGTAGTCCGCCGTACCCTTGTCATAACGGGAGGCGAACCATGCCTTGTCCATATCCACGCTCTCAAAGGTGACCAGAGGCGCGGCGGCATCAAAGAAATTCAGATACTTGCTTTCAGGGAACAATCCGGCGATGGCATCTGCCAGCGCATCGGAGGTCAGCGGTCCGGAAGCAACGATGACCTGTCCCTCGGCGGGAATCTCGGTCACTTCCCCTTCCACCACAGTGATCAGGGGATGGTTTCTGATTTTTTCGGTGACCAGTTCGGAAAATCCCACTCGGTCCACCGCCAACGCTCCACCCGCCTCCACGCGGGTTGCATCTGCGCAGGCCAGAATCAGGGAATTACAGCGGCGCAGTTCCTCTTTCAGCAGTCCCACGGCGTTCTCTAGCTGGTCAGAACGCAAGGAGTTGGAGCATACCAACTCGGCAAACCCGTTGCTGTGGTGGGCCGGAGTCATCTTCTCCGGCTTCATTTCATGCAGCTGTACAGGAATATCTCTTTGAGCCAGCTGCCAGGCTGCTTCACATCCTGCCAACCCTGCCCCGATTACGATCACGGGTTCCATACTTACTCCTCCGCCGCCTTCTTTGCGGCGGTCTTTTTCGATGTAGTCTTCTTGACTGTTGTGGTCTTCTTCGCAGTTGTTTTCTTCGCTGTGGTCTTTTTGGCAGCCGTCTTCTTGGTGGGCTTCTCCTCTGCCTTCTCTGCGTCAGCCCCCTCCTCGGTCTTGGCGGTCTTCTTTTTATACCCGCCGCGCTTTTCCTCGGGTACAAAGGCCGTACACACTTCATTGATACAGAAGGGTTTTTTGGCGCCTCGGCCGGACTTCTTAAACATAGTCCAACCGCACTCGGGACAGTTGTCCTTTACAGGCACATCCCAAGTCATAAAGCCGCACTTTCTGACTTCGTCCTTACTGGCATTAAACTCACAGCCGTAGTAGGTATAACCGTTGCGAGAGGTCTTCTTCAGAATACGACCGCCGCAGGTGGGACACTTGCCGGGCATTTCGATGACCAAAGGCTTGGTAAAGGTGCACTCGGGGTAGCCAGGACAGGCCAGGAAGCGGCCAAACCGGCCGGACTTGACTACCATATTCCTGCCGCACACGTCACAGACTTCTTCCGAGACCTCATCAGGTACCTTGATGCGTTCGCCGTCCAGGTCTTTTTCTGCCTGAGCCAACTCATCGGCAAAACCGCCATAGAAACCTCTCAGCAGCTCTTTCCAATTCAGTTTGCCACTCTCCACATCGTCCAACTGTGCCTCCATCTGCGCAGTAAAGGAGAAATCTACGATGTCCTGGAATTTATCCTTCATCAGCTCGGTAACTACCTCGCCCAAAGGTGTGGTGCGCAGGTACTTACCCTCCTTGACCACATACTCGCGGTCCAGGATGGTGGAGATGGTGGGCGCGTAAGTGGAGGGACGGCCGATGCCCTTCTCCTCCAAAGCTTTGATCAGGGTGGCTTCTGTGTAGCGCACGGGAGGCTGGGTAAAGTGCTGCTCGGGCTTCAGCTCGCGCAGAGCCAACTTTTCCCCCTCCGACAAGTCGGGCAACGGAGATTGAACAGGCTCACCATCGTCGTCGCGGCCTTCCTCATAAACGGCAGTAAAGCCGGAAAACTTGATGGAGGAATGGCTGGCGTGGAATGTGTAGCCAGCGGACTCTACCTCGATGGACACGCTGTCATATACAGCGGCTGCCATCTGACAGGCCAGAAAGCGGCTCCAGATCAGCTTGTACAGGCGGTACTGCTCACTGGTCAGATCCTTCTTGATGGATTCGGGG
>CAZDXX010000106.1:0-5831 GCA_964509595.1 uncultured Oscillospiraceae bacterium | reverse complement strand
ACCGTTGCCACCAACATGGACGGCCGTGGTACCGATATCATGTTGGGCGGCAATGCCGAGTTCCTTGCTAAATCCGAACTGCGCAAAGGCGGTATGACCGAGGAGATGCTCGTGGAGGCCACCGGTTTTGCCGAAACCGATAATCAGGAAATTTTGGATGCCCGCAAGGCATTTACTGAAGCCGAAGCCAAGTACAAAGCCATCATTAAGGATGAGGCGGATAAAGTGCGTGCTGCCGGCGGCCTGTTCATTCTGGGTACCGAGCGACATGAATCCCGTCGTATCGACAACCAGCTGCGCGGTCGTGCCGGCCGTCAGGGCGACCCTGGCGAGAGTCGCTTCTTCCTGTCTTTGGAAGATGATATCATGCGTCTGTTTGGCTCTGAGCGCGTCCACAGCATGATGGACAAGATGGGCATTGACGAAGACACCCCCATCGACCAGAAAATCCTCTCCAATGCCATTGAAAACGCTCAGAAGCAGGTGGAATCCCGCAACTTCCAGACCCGTAAAAATGTGCTGCAGTATGACGATGTCATGAACACGCAACGCGAAGTCATCTATAAGCAGCGTGCTCAGGTTTTGGATGGCGAAGACATCACCGGCTCCATCCAAAATATGATCCACAGTGGTATTTCCGCCGCCATTACCGGTCACTGGGGCGAACAGGACCACATGACCGCCGAAGACTATGCCGATGCCGTTTCTCCCTACAAAAATGTGTTCCTGACCGAAGCAGAGGCCAAACTATCCGATGAAGAATTGGCTAAGTACAGCCAGGACGAATTGATTGATTTGCTTCAGTCCAAGGCAGCCGCCGTTTATCAGGCTCGTGAGGCAGCTCTGGGCGAACCTCTCATGCGTGAGTTGGAGCGAGTGGTCATGCTGCGCGTGGTCGACGAGTACTGGATGGATCACATCGATGCCATGAACGAACTGAAGCAGGGCATCGGTCTGCGCGCCTACGGCCAGGCAGACCCCGTGGTGGCCTACAAAAAGGAAGGCTACGATATGTTCGAGGACATGGTCGCCGCCATCCAGAGCGAAACCGTGCGCCGCATCTACACCGTACGCGTCCAGGCCAACAATGTTCAGCGTGAACGGGTGGCCAAGGTCACCAGCGAGAGCGCCGGCAACGACGGCACAGTCAAGAAGCAGCCCATCAAAAAGAGCGCTAAAATCGGCCGCAACGATCCCTGCCCCTGCGGCAGCGGTCAGAAGTGGAAAAAATGTACTTGCAAAGAGTATCATCCCGACGGTGCTTCTCAGGGTTGATCTATGACTGAATTACAAAATAATGGCGTAACCTTTCTCGCCGCCGACAGCTTTCTGGCTGCCGGCGGCGTCGCCCATGGCTTCTCCACCCGAATCGGCGGCGTTTCCAAGGGCATCTTTACTTCGTTAAACCTGGGGTCCACCAGGGGTGACGATTCGAATTGTGTCAAAGAAAACTACCGTCGCTTTTGTGCTGCAATCGGCGCTGATGTGCACCGCGTAGTTATGACCAATCAGATCCACAGCACCATCATTCGCACCGCCACGTTATCCGATGTTAAGAATGACTTATTCGACCCGGAAGGGTACGACTGTGATGGCTTAATTACCAACGATTCCGGTTTGGCCCTGACTATATTTTCGGCCGACTGCATCCCCGTTCTCCTTTACGACCCGGTCAAAAAAGTAATTGCCGCTGTCCATGCCGGTTGGCGAGGTACCGCCGGAGACATTGCCGGCAAGGCTGCGCGATTGATGCAGGAGGATTATGACAGTGATCCCGGAGATATCCTGACCGCTATTGGACCGGGCATCTCTCAATGCTGCTTTGAGACTCATGCCGATGTTCCTGATGCCATGATCGACATTCTGGGTAATTTGGCAAAGCCCTATATTGCTTGTCTGGAAAACGGCAAATTCAAAGTAGATCTGAAGGGTATTAACGCCGCTCTGCTTATGCGCGCAGGTGTTTCCCCCGAACACATTGAGATCAGCACTGACTGCACCGCCTGTCTGCCCGATAAATATTGGAGTCATCGGGTAACCCAAGGGCATCGCGGAAGCCAGGCTGCGATTCTTCAGCTTTTATAAGTTTATAAGACTGTCGAGGTGAACCATGCACACTACTGTGAAACACATTGAACTGCCTGCCAACCGGCGGGTTTTCGCCGTTAGCGATGTGCATGGAAACCTGGACTATCTGAAGGGCTTGCTGGAGAAGATTTCGTTTTCCCGGGAAGACATCCTCATCCTGTTGGGTGACCTGATTGAAAAAGGCCCCCAGAGCATCGAAACCCTTCAATACATTATCCAGCTTTGCAAAACCCACACGATCCATGTCCTGCGCGGCAACTGTGACCGGCTGCTCTTCGATGACAATATCCCCGACGAGTGGCTGTTCCGTTTTCGAAGCAGCTGGAACGGACAGACTGTCACAAATGAGTTTGCCAGAAAGCTGAACCTGCCTCTCAACTCTCCGGATGACATCGCCGTGCTCCGGCGTATGGTAAAACAGGAGTTTCAGGAAGAAATCTCTTTTTTAATTGACATGCCTGTCATTCTGGAAAGCGATCACTACATCTTTGTCCATGGAGGAATTCCCGGCGAAGAATCGCTGCAAAACCCTTCTGCCCTAAAACCATGGGAATGCATGAAAAATGATGATTTCCTTGGACAAGGCCATGTTTTCCGCAATAAATGGTGTGTTGTCGGCCACTGGCCCGCTACTCTTTACCGGAAAAATTGGCCATGCGCCAACCCGTTGATCAGCCCGACACAGCAAATTGTTTCGATTGATGGTGGCTGCGTCATCAAGCGTGACGGTCAGCTGAATGCACTCTGTCTGCCTGTTGTCCCTTCCGCGGACAATTTCACATGGCTTTCCTATGACGCTCTCCCTGTCGCAACGGCAGTGGACTCGCAGGCTTCTTCCGAGCATTCCATCAACATTCGCTTCGGTGACAATGCTGTAGAAGTTCTGGACAAAGGCAGCGAATTTTGCTCCTGCCGTCACCTGTCCAGCGGTCGCCAAATCGATATTTTGACCAAAGATCTTTGGGAAACTGATCACGGCATTTTTTGTGAAGATTCCACCGACTACATGCTTCCGGTCCAACCGGGCGACATCCTATCCATCATTGAACAGACCAGCCGCGGCTGGCTGGTCAAAAAGAACGGCGTTACCGGCTGGTATACCGGAACCCTGATTCGGAGGGACATGCCGTGAGAAAAGTCATGATTTCTCTGTTTCTCATTCTCTCGCTGTTTTTTACAGGCTGTACGGATGAAACAGTCCAGATCCCCTCATCACCTGAGCCTACCGTCAGCGCTTCTTTTGTTCCTGTGCCGACAAAATTCGCCCTTCCATACTACCCTAGTACATCTCTTCACCCCATTACCGGAACCAACCGGGCCAATATGTTGCTGTCCAGTCTGGTTTATCAGGGGTTGTTCGAATTGGACAATACTTTTACCGCGCACGGGGTCCTTTGCTCCGAAGCGTATACTTCCGAAGATGGCCTGACCTGGACCTTTGTGCTTGGTGATTTCGTTTTTTCCGACGGTTCGCCCGTAACCGCTGTTGAGGTGGTTTCTTCTTTGGAATTGGCTCGCAGCAGCAGTCTTTACTCCGGACGTCTGACCGACATTCAACGCATTGCAGCAAAAGAAGACGGCACCGTCTCGATCACCCTTTCCCAGCCAAACAGTGCTTTGCCCTGCCTGTTGGACATTCCGGTCATTCGGGATCCCGGCGATGGTTCCATGCCGCTGGGTACCGGTCCGTACTCTTTCGTGGAGGATGATGGACCTCTTCGTCTGGCTCGTCAGAACTCCGCACCCGAGACCGCACCGGAAGAAATCGCCCTGATCGCCATTGAAGGTGCTGATGATCTGATCTACGCTTTTGACTGCGGAAATATTTCCCTGGTAGCCAGTGATCTGACCGGAACCAATGCTCTTGGGTATTCTTCCGGCTATGAGATATTTGATTACCCCACAACCACCATGCTCTATGTGGGCTTTCAAACAAACTCTGGGCCCTGCAAGGATCCCCTGATACGCCAGGCCATCTCCCGCAGCTTTGACCGCGGCACAGTCACCAACTCGCTTCTGGCCGGTCACGGTTCGGCTACCTGTCTGCCGTTTTCTCCACATTCGGCTTTGTACAATGCCGACTACGAAGAGCCATTGGCATATGATCCTGCAGCGGTTGAGCTGCTGAATGCGGCTGGCTGTTCCATGGGGGAGGACGATCAACTGTACATCGGCCGCACCGCGCTCTCACTGACCTTTGTTGTCAATACGGACAACTCGTTCAAATTGACCATTGCTGAATATTTGACGGAGCAGTTGATCGATTTGGGCATTTCGGTAGATTTGCAAAAACTCGCTTGGGACGACTATATAGCAGCTCTGGAGCGAGGAAGTTTTGATTTGTATCTGGGCGAAGTCACCCTAACTGCTGACTTCAACTTAACTTCCTTGCTAAGCAAGAACGGCACCTTAAATTACGGCGGTTATACCAACACAGAAACGGATGCTTTGTTGACTCAGCTTCGCGCAGCCGATGAAAACAACCGGGCACAAGCTGTCACCGCTTTTCTGGAACAGTTTCAGGCTGATATGCCGTTGGCTCCGCTTTGTTTTAAAGATCATGCCGTTCTAACACGATGGGGAAGTGTCTCCGGGTTGGAGCCCACCCGTCAGAACCCATTTTATCAGTTGGATTCCCTGCGTTTCGACGCTGTAACATAGATACAGAACCTTTGGGAGGAATTGGAATGAGCAAAGTTTATCGTTGTTTTGCAGAAAAGAAACCCGGCTTTGACGGCGAAGCTGTTTCGGTGTTGACCCAGTTGACAGAACAGCTCGGTATCGAAGCCTTGACCGGAGTACGAATTCTCCACCGCTATGATGTAGAAGGCATTGATTCTCAGGTCTATGAACAGGCGCGTTCTATCGTGTTTTCCGAGCCGCAGGTAGACGCCGTCTATGACGAGGACGTCCCCGTGTGTGCCAGTGCCGGCGCCATCCTTGCCGTGGAAGCTCTGCCCGGTCAGTATGACCAGCGCGCCGACTCTGCCGCTCAATGCATTCAGCTTATGGCCGGCGGTAATCGTCCTGTCGTCAAGTGCGCCACCGTATATCTGTTGGAAGGCGCTGTTTCCGAAACCGACCTTGAGCAGATCAAAACATATCTGATCAATCCCGTGGAATGCCGCGAGGCCTCTCTGGACAAGCCCGAAACCTTGGCCATGTCCTACCCGGTTCCTACCGATGTCGCGGTGTTGGATGGCTTTATTTCTCTGGACGAAGAAGGTCTGACCGCTCTGCTGAGCCAGTATGGTCTGGCGATGGATTTAGGCGACCTGACCTTCCTGCAGACTTACTTCCGTGACGAAGAAAAGCGCGACCCCACCATTACCGAAATTCGCGTGGTGGACACCTATTGGTCCGACCACTGCCGTCACACCACCTTCTCCACCCACATCGACGACATTGAGATTGCCGATCCCATGGTGGCCGAAACCTTTAAGGCCTACATAGAGTTGCGCAAAGAAGTCTTTGGCGAGGAAAAGGCCGCCAAGCGACCTATCACCCTGATGGATTTGGGCACTATCGGCACAAAGGCTCTGAAGAAGATGGGCGTTCTGCCCGAACTGGACGAGAGCGAAGAAATCAACGCCTGCTCCATCCATGTTCCTGCCGTGGTAGACGGCAAGGAGCAGGACTGGCTGCTCATGTTCAAGAACGAAACCCACAACCACCCCACTGAGATCGAGCCCTTCGGCGGTGCCGCCACCTGTATCGGCGGCTGCATCCGTGATCCTCTGTCC
>CAZDXX010000105.1:0-5833 GCA_964509595.1 uncultured Oscillospiraceae bacterium | reverse complement strand
TGCAGGAGCACCTGGATGCCGGCGAGCTGGGTCTGAAGAGCGGCAAGGGCTTCTACGATTACACCGGCAAGGATACCGGCGAGATCACCGCTCACCGCGACAAGCAGCTGTTCGAGGTCTTCAAGCTGGCCAAGAAGTTCATGGCTGACCCTGTCTAAGTCCCCGCCAAAAAAGGCGCAGCCTTTTCCGGCGAACAGGCTGCGGCCTGCGGCAGCGCACTCGCTGCGCGCGCACGTTTGCAGGCCGAGAAGTGTTTTCTCCGACGCACATGTCGCCGGAGAAAACGGATTGGCGTTATTCGCGTCTGCGGACGCGAACTCTAACGAGGTTTTTCGACAATCTGTTGCGAGCCATCGGAAACGGTGGCTCGCTTTTTTGCGCTTTGACTGGTGTTGTCTAACATAGAAATTCCTACATATGGAAAGATTTCAAATTTATGGAACATTAACAGGATTTATTGGACGAATGGCATGGTGTGGGTATATTATACAAATGTACAGAAAAAATTGTGCAACAATTTGGCAAAAAGGAGAGTGTTTGTGTGAAAAAGACGATGAAAATGATCCTGGCGCTGTGTTTGTGCCTGGCCATGGTGGTTGGAAGTGTGGGTGCCGCACCCGGACTCCTGACATCTGCCTCCGGAACCGGCAGTGAGTTTGCCGGTCAGTGGGAATATAAGGTAGATGAAAGCGGCGTAGGGTACTATGCGCTGGACGTGGTCTACTGCAAAGATCCCGTGGATCCCACCGTGCAGCACATGGCTATTTATGCTCCTGCCGCTTACATGACCAAGAATGAAGACGGCACTGTGGTCCTGAATAAGGACGGCAAGGTCATCACTTCCACCGGCGTGGTGTATACGGTTGACACCGCTCCCATTATTTACAGCAATACCAGCGGTGGTTACAGTGAATCCAGCGTAAAGGGTGTTACCATCGATTACATGAACGAGGGTTATATCCAGGTCAGCGTGGGGACCCGCGGCAAGGGGACCCAGGATGCCGATGGCAATTACATCGGCCAGTTCCCTGTGATCGTCGCCGACCTGAAAGCAGGCGTTCGTTTCCTGAAGTACTTTGACGATGTGCTGCCGGGCAACTCGGAGCGAATCGTCTCCAAGGGCGCAAGCTCCGGCGGCGCGTTGTCCACCATGCTGGGTGCGACCGGAAATTCCGCTCTGTTTAACAGCTATCTGGAGGAGATCGGCGCTTACGATGCTACGGACGATATCTTTATCGCCCTGTGCTACTGCCCCATCACCAATCTGGATTCTGCGGATGCTGCCTACGAGTGGTATCAGTACGCCAATACCGAGTATTTCCTGTTTAATAGCATGGCCTATGACCGCCTGGGTAACCAGCTGGAGAATTTCCCCGTGGGCCCGAAAAACATGTACCCTCTGGGCAGCAACGTTCTGGGCGGTTCCCATGAGGATGAATTGTCTACCCTGCTGTACAATTGGTTTGTAGATTATGTGCAGGGTCTGGGCTTCGATCTGGGCGACGACGGCCGCAGCGGCGAGTTCTATGAAGGCGTGGCAGAATGTTACGCAAACGGTCTGGAGGACTACATCGCCCGCTACGATGAGCTGAAGACCGAAAAGTCTCCCGCCACCGTGGAGGCGTATCTGGAAAGCCTGGGCGAGGACTGGTTTGAATATGACGCCGCCACCGGCGAGGTCACGGTTCTGGGTCTGGACGAGATGATCGTGAATATCATGGCCCGTAAGAAAATGTGCCCCAGCCTGGACTCCTACAATTATAAGAGCAATGAGAACGACGCGTTTATGCAGGCCGACGGCACCACCCTGCACTTCAGCCCCACCGTCCGTGATGCTCTGAAGACCCTGATGGATAATGCTGACGGTATCTATAACTGGACCGAGGAAGAGCTGCAGTACATCACCGATCTGTATAACGACTATGCTGCCGGCGTGACCGACGAAGCCGCCGAAATGCTGGCAATCATGAGCCCCATCAACTACATCATGAGCGATGATCCCGAATGGCAAAGCACCATTGCCCCCTACTTCCGCTTCCGCGTGGGCAGTGCTGACAGTGACCACGGCTTCCCTGCCGCATGGCTGACTGCCAACGGCTTGTGGGAACACACTGATGCGCAGGTGGATATCGGTATCGCCTGGACCATGGGTCATGGCGAGGCTGAACTGACCACTCGTGACCAGTGCGACTACATCAACGCCATCATGATCGATGAGGATGGAATCTCCGTGGTGGAGGTCGAGACCCCTGTTGTGCCTGAAACTCCTGTTGAACCTGAAACTCCTGCTGAGCCCGAGACTCCCGCACAGCCTGAGGCTCCCGCTGCTCAGACCTACACCGTAACGTCCGGCGACTGCCTGTGGAACATCGCGGCCAAAGTTTACGGTTCCGGCAGCCAGTTCGGCAAGATTGCCGCGGCCAACAATATTGCATCTCCCTATACGATCTACGTCGGTCAGGTATTGATTTTGCCGTAACCATAGTCTTTCGCGCATGCTTTTATTAGAAATGTAACGAACAAGGTGCCCGCTGACTTGTCGGCGGGCACCTTGTTTGGCCTATAAAAGCGTTGGCCTTGTCATGGTGTTTATGAAATTATAAGCAGTTTTTATTTGACGGAAAAGTCGGAATTGATATATTATACAAAAGTAAGGTACCTGTCGAAAACGAAATTGTGAAAATAGACAGTGATATGATAGTGTGATTTTACGGCAGAAAGAGGAGAACTTGCCATGGAAAAGACATATAGCCTGAATTTAACGGATTACGCCAACCAGTGGGAATATAAGGTGGACGAAGAGAGCGGCGTGGCTTACTACGCGCTGGATGTGGTCTACTGCGCCAAGCCCGTTGTTCCCGAAGTGCAGCACATGATCATTTACGCCCCCGAGGCCTATATGACCAAGCAGTTGGACGGCAGCGTGGTGCTGAACAAGGACGGCAAGGTGGCTGGTTATACCGCCGAGACCGCTCCCATCCTCTACACCAACCGCAGCGGCGGTTACACCGGCGGCGCCACCGAAGACGTGAAGATCGCTTATATGAAGCAGGGCTATGTCCATGTCAGTGCCGGAGCCCGCGGCAAGGAAACGCAGGATGCCGATGGGCAGTTCATCGGCCAGTTCCCCGTGGTTGTGGTGGACCTGAAGGCGGGCATCCGTTTTCTGAAGGCCAACAAGGGTGTGGTTCCCGGCAACCCCGACCGCATCGTTTCCCACGGCTACAGCTCCGGCGGCGCTATGTCCGCCATGCTGGGTACTTCCGGCAATTCCAAGCAGTTTGACAAGTATCTGGAAGAAATCGGCGCGGCCGAAACCGGTGACGACATTTTCATCGCCCTGTGTTACTGCCCCATCACTAATTTGGACTCTGCTGAGGCATCCTTTGAGTGGTTCCAGCGGGCCAATGAGGAGTATACCCTGTTCAACGCTATGGGCGGCGGCACCTGGAAGCTGGGGGAGAACGCTCTGGGCGGTGCGCACGAGCGTAAGCTGGTGGACATGATGTACGCCTGGTACGTGGACTATGTGCGGGCGCTGGGCTTTGATCTGGGGGAAGACGGCCGCAGCGGCGAGTACTACACCGGTCTGGTGGAGTGCTACGAGAAGGCCGTTGCCGAGTACATGAAGCGCTTTGACAGCCTGGACTACACCAAGCACGAAAGCGCCCGGGCCTATCTGGAATATCTGCGTCAGGAAAAGAACGCCGACGCCTGGCTGAAGTGGGACGAGGAAACAAAGACCGCCAAGATCGAAGGTTTGGATGCGATGATCTCCAACTTCATCATCCGCCGTAAGATGTGCCCCAGCATGGACTCCTACAACTACAAGAGCAACGAGAACGGCGCCTTCGTCAAGAGTGATGGAACCCGGGTACATTTCAGCCCTCTGGTGCGCGACATGTTGGGCGAGCTTGCGGCGGAGTATCCCTACGCTGCCGAGTTGTATGAGGCATACAAGAATGAGGTCACAGCAGAAGCCGAGGCCATGCTGGCTGTCATGAGCCCGGTCAACTACATCATCCGCGACGGCGAGGAGTGGAAGAGCGACTATGCCCCCTATTTCCGCTTCCGCAACGGCGGTAACGACGCTGACCACGGGTTCCCTGCCGCGTGGCTGACTCACCACGCCCTGCAGGCTCATACCAATGTGACCAGCGAGATCGGCATCGTCTGGGAGCGTCCTCACTGCGCGTCGGAGTATGACGATCAGGATCTGTATGACTACATCAACGCTGTTATGAACAAAGAGAAGAAATAATCGAAGAATAGGAGTTCCATCGTGTCAATTTTGATTCGAGACAAAGCATTCTATAAAAAAGCACTGGGTATCATGGTGCCGGTCACAGCACAGCAGATGATCACCGTGGGTGTTGACCTGCCGGTTCTGGGGCACCCAAAACCGGGAGGGCGTGAATAAGGCCATTACGCTGAATTAGCGCTTTGGTATTCTGCTGGCTGTGCTGTTTACTCTGGTCTGAGCCATCACGTCGCAGGGTATTGTGTCGCTGTATTCGTCCGAGGCCGATGTCATCACCGAAGGTGTGCGGTATCTGAAGGTCTCGCTGCCCTGCTTCTTCCTGTTCATGGCCCTGCGTGTGGACCATATCATGAAGATCGTCATCTGTCTGCCGCGCCTGATCAGCGGTAAGTGGATCAAGAAAATCAAGGTGAAATAAGCAAAAAAGATCCTTTCCGGCCTGAAATGCTCCAAGTTGGAAGGGATCTTTTTCCATTCAATTTCGTCTATATATAAGAAAACAAATCATGGGAGGTGTTGGGATGAAACAGGTTTTGGCTCTCGTTATGGCTGCAGTTTGTATGTTTAGTCTTGCGGCCTGTGAGATGCAGGAGAAAGAAGAGGAGAACCTGCAGCAGGACTTTGTGCCAAGTCAGCATGTGGACGTGGAGGCGGATTTGGCATCGCAAGAGATCAGTAACGCCGCCACGAAGAATGGGTTTGAGCTGAAACTCTATGCGGACAAGGCGACCTATACCGTGGACGAGGAAATCAACCTCCGTGCAACCCTGGAGTACAAGGGGGACAAGGATACGGTCACCATCTGGCATGGAGATCCCTATCTCACATTTTCCATCACGGACGGAAAGGATTTTCAGACCGGTGGTTTGGTGATAACCACTCTGACCTCCACCCAGTTGGAAAAGGGTAAGGTCTATGAGTTTGCCTATCAGAAGTCCGGCGGATTTGATGCGATGGCTTCTGATGCGGAGTTCTGGAGGGAATTCTATCAGGAAGAAAGTTTGAAACTGCCCCCTGGAACCTATACGGTCACGGCGAACGGGAGTTTTCACCTGTCGGAGCAGATGAAGTCTGAAGAAAAAGGCCCATCCTGCAATTTGCAGATCGAAGTGACCGGCGGAGCCATGTATCTGGAAGAACAAAAGCGAGTTGAGATCGCGGACGATGCTTGTCCTTATTCCGTCATGTATCAGGGAATCCAATATATAACCTGGACGGATGAGGCTGCACGTGATTCCTTTACGGGACTTGAGCAGGTTGGAGAGGTTGAAGTGCTGATCCCACCCAATCAAATGCCCACGGAAGACTTTCAGTCCAACGCGTTTTCGGTAGGCACAAAGCTTTGGCTCGGAGACGGACAGCTTCTGGTGGAAACGGATGATCCGGACGTGTTCTGGGTGTTTTATAAGCATACAGATACTTGATTGCTATGTAAAAAGTACCCTTCCGATCGGAAGGGTACTTTTTGGTTAAAGAATAAAATGATTTAACACCAGCATAAACACGGTCAGGATGGCAAGAAAACTGAAGTTAAAGGCGGAGAACATCTTGACGTAGTAACCGGTCTTGGTG
>CAZDXX010000104.1:0-5933 GCA_964509595.1 uncultured Oscillospiraceae bacterium | reverse complement strand
GTTGGGATTGCCGGTAAGAGCAATTCTCATGTCGTTTTCCTCTCCTTTAACACATTTATTATGTATTTCACGAAACAGGCGGAAAAGTTAGCAAAAACTAACCGTTCCGGAGAAAAGATTCGGGTTTTGGTTAGCAAGCACTAACCCTTCCCCGAAAAAATAACAAACGGCCCGGCGGAACCAGCGGCAACACCGGCGTTTGCAATTTTTAAATCAAAATGGCCTCGGCCAACTGCTTGTCGAAGGTATAGCGGCCATCCTTGATGGAGACCACGCAGTTGTTTTTCTTGCGGGAGACCACGGTAACGGGTTCCCCTTCGTAACAGCCCAGAGAGAAAAGGAATGCGTCCATCTCTTCATCGTCGGTCAGGATGGACCGGATGATGTATTCAGTTCCTTCCTGTGCCTCAAACAAAGTCATTGCTGTGCCTTCCTTCCGGTTTCAGAGGTTAGTTCCTCCTAACTCTGAATAAATATACCACCACAGGAAGGATTTGTCAACACACTTTTTCCCGTTTAACCTAACTTTTTTCAAGGGTTCCACCCCTCTTTCCCACAGCAAAAAAGACGTCCGTTTCGGACGTCTTTTTTGGAGCTGGAGGTCGGATTTGAACCGACGACCCCTTCATTACGAGTGAAGTGCTCTGCCCCTGAGCTACACCAGCATTCACGGAACTTGTTTTCACAAGTGGATTGATTATACTATTTTTTCCCCGAGCCGTCAAGCATTTCCCATCCATTTGGCTGATGTCTCCCGAGAAAACACGAAAACAACAGATCCTGTCATCACATGGTTCCCTTTTCCAGCCGCTACATTACGTTTTGTATACTGTAACATTTTTCTCTTTCTTATTGTAAATTATGCCTTTTTAAAATCAGGTCAATTTCGGGCCGAATCCGTAAATTTTTTTCTTTTTTTGCCCAATCTGCCATGTTTTTATATTTTACATAATTACATATCATAAGAGAAACTACAACTAGTTATACACATTTTCCACCACTTTTTCCACACCCTTTAATCCGTTGTCCCACAGTGCTTTTCCACAGTTTCCACAGAGTTTTCCACAGGGCGCAATCTGTTTAACAATCTTTTTTCACTTATGTTTTCTAATTTACATAATTCTGTGATTTGTAACAAAAAACGGGGCTGAACGATCAGCCCCGTCCGATATCCCGTGTCGCGTACGCATTGAGTTCCATACCGGCTGTATGTCCGGCCAAAAACTCATAATATCCCTGACAGCCAATCATAGCGGCGTTATCACCACACAGCTTCAAATCAGGCAGCCAAAGCTTACAGTCATTGTCCCGGCAGGCCTGTTCCAAATCCCGGCGGATGCGGGAGTTGGCTGCAACACCGCCGGCAGCAGCCACGCATTTGCAGCCGGTCATACGCACCGCCTCCATGACGCGGGGGATCAGGCTGTCAGACACGGCAGCCGAGAAGGATGCCGCCAAATCCGGCAAGTCCAGCGGCTCGCCTTTCTGCTCGGAGTTATGGATCAAATTCAGCACCGCCGTCTTCAATCCGGAGAAGGACATATCCAGCGGATGATCGTGCACATTGGCTCTGGGGAATGTGTAACGGCTGTCATTGCCGGTTTGCGACAGCTTGTCCAGAGGACCGCCGCCGGGATACCCCAGGCCCAGTACACGGGCGGTCTTATCAAAGCACTCGCCTGCCGCGTCGTCCCGGGTAGCTCCCAGCACTTCCATGTCCGTATAGCTCTTCACATGAACAATGGCGGTGGTGCCGCCGGAAACGCACAGGCAGATAAAGGGCGGCTCCAAATCGGCGTGGGTCAGGTAATTGGCCGCGATGTGTCCGCGTACATGGTGAACCGGAATCAGGGGTACATCCAGCGCGAAAGCCACGGATTTGGCAAAGTTGACCGCCACCAGCACGGCGCCGATCAGCCCGGGTGCATAGGTCACCGCCACGGCATCCAGATCCGATTTTTCCACTCCCGCCTGCTTCATCGCCTCGTCCACCAGAGGGACAATGGCTTCCACATGCTTTCGGGATGCGATCTCAGGCACCACACCGCCGTAGATGGCATGCATCTCAGCCGAAGAGGCGATCACCGAAGACAGCACGGTGCGGCCGTCTTTTACAACAGCGGCCGCAGTCTCATCACATGAGGATTCCAAGGCCAAAATCAACATTCCAAAACACCTTCTTTAAGGAAATACATTTTCTGCATCCTCCTCCACCCACTCGGGTGCAGGGGTAATTTTTTCACCCGGACGCAAGGGCAGCTGCACATATTTTTCCATGTGCTCCGGCGAAAAATAGTCGGCATACACACTGCGGTGCAGCGTTTCGATCTTCCGGTCGTCCTGTTCCGGGCCCAGATACAGACAGTTGAAGTGGACGCCAAACAGGGCGCACTCATAGTCCAGCACACGCATACCGTTGCGCAGATAAAACCCGATGCGCCGGCGGCGCAGTTCATTTTCCTCCGGGTCGTCGGAGGTAGGTGCTTCCGCCTCGCCGAAAATCTGACCGTAGCGTTCTGCCAGCATGGCCAGAATCCTGCTGCCCAGCCCACCGTTTCGCTTGCCGCGAAGCACGCCAAAGTACTCCAACAGAGCGCCCTGACGGCTTGCTGGCAGCCAGACCATGGCGTAACCTATGGTTTCTTCGTCTTCCGTCACCAGCAGCGGCTCATACTTCCCTTCATCCATCAGGCGCAGCATGGCACGCACCGGTTTCAACTCGGCCTTGGGAAAATCGAAGACCATCTCATCGTTATAAAGCTTTACCAGCTCTTCTTTACTCAGCAGTTTCAGTTCCATCGTTCTCGTTAAATTCCAAAGTCATCAAAATCGCATCCTCTTTCGGAGCGCTGTAAAAATTCTTTCTTCTTCCCACCTGCACAAAGCCGTGCTTCATATAAAACTGGATGGCGGGATCATTGGACGGGCGCACCTCCAACGTCAGGAAGGCCAGTTTCTCCTTGCCAAAACGGATGAATGCGCCCAGCAAAGCCTCGCCTACGCCCTGACGGCGGTATGCCTCCTGCACGGCGATGTTGTCGATATAGCCTTCATCCACCGCCACGTGCAAGCCGGCGTAGCCCAGCACGGAGCCGTCCTCCCCTTCTGCGACAATGAAACAGGCGCACAGGTTGTCCAGCTCCTCCTCCAGCATGGGAACCGTCCAAGGGGTGGAGAAGCACTCCTTTTCAATATCCGCGATCCCCTGCAGATGACTTTTGTCCATGGGTACTAATTTGTAGTTCATGCCTTTGCATCTCCCCAATTTTTTCCAATACCGGCATCAGCGGTCAAGGGTACGGACAGCTTGACCACACCCTCCATTTCCCGCTCCAGCAGGGCCTTGACGGCGGCCTGCTCTTCCTCCGGGCACTCCACGATCAGCTCATCGTGGACCTGTAAAACCAAACGACCTTTCAGGCCTTCCTGTTTCAGCGCTTCGTCCACCCGAATCATAGCCAGCTTCATAATGTCAGCAGCCGTGCCCTGGATGGGCATGTTCAGCGCCACACGCTCACCGAAGGAGCGCAGATTGAAGTTGGAGGACTTCAGCTCAGGCAGCCAGCGGCGGCGGCCGAACAGAGTGACCACATAGCCATCGTTGCGCGCCTTCTGCACGATGTCGTCCATATAGGCCGACACACCGGCATACTTGGCAAAATAGCGATCCATATAGTCCTTCGCCTCGGCACGGGTGACCCCGATGTCCTGAGACAGGGAAAATTCCGAAATACCGTATACGATGCCGAAATTGACCGCCTTGGCGTGGCGGCGCATCAGGGGCGTCACCTGATTCAATTCCACGCCAAACACACCGGCAGCGGTGGCGGTGTGGATATCCTCGCCGCTGAGAAAAGCATTCTGCATTTCCTTGTCATCGGCGATGTGAGCCAGCAGACGCAGCTCGATCTGGGAATAGTCGGCATCCACCAGTACCCAACCGGGACGCGCCTTGAACATATACCGCATCCGGGCGCCCAGGTCGGTGCGCACGGGGATGTTCTGCAGATTGGGCTCCGTGGAGGACAGTCGTCCGGTGGCGGTGACCGTATTCTGGAAGGTGGTGTGAATACGTCCGTCTTCCCCGATGACCTTGGACAAGCCGTCCACATAGGTGGACTTCAGCTTGGTGTATTGGCGATACTCCAAAATGGAGTCAATGATGGGGTCCTTGCCCCGCAGCTTTTCCAGCACTTCGGCGTTGGTGGAATAGCCGGTCTTGGTTTTCTTGACCGGCGGCAGGCCCAGCTTGTCAAAGAGGATATGGCCCAGCTGCTGAGTGGAGTTGAGGTTGAAGGTCTCCCCCGCCATGGCATAAATGGCCTGCTCATCTTCCTTGATGCGCTTATCCAGACCCTCGCCAAACTCAGCCAGCGTCTTCCGGTCCACCAGAAACCCTTCCCGCTCCATGCGGGCCAGCACCGGGCAAAGGGGCAGTTCAATGTCGTAATAGACCTGCTCCAAACCCAGTTCCTTCAGACGGGGAGCCAAGGTCTCATACAGTGCCTCCACCAGAGCAGTATGGCTCAACCACGCGGCCATGGGGGCAACAGGGTCGGACAGGGGGCCGAAAGCGTCCTCATTCAAGTAGTCTTTGGCCTTAGCTGTTTCAAAATTGAAATAGGTCACCGACAGTTTTTCCAGCTCATAGCTGCCGTCGGTGGGCGCCAGCAGATAGGCCGCCAGCGCCGTGTCAAACACAAAGCCGTCGGTGGACAGGCCCTCTTCCGCCAGCATACGCATCAGTGGTTTCACATCGTGGGACACCTTCTTGATGTCCGCCGAGAAAAACCCGCGCAAAAAATCATTGTAGCAATCCAGCTTATCCGCAAAGAACAGAGCGGCGCAGCCATTGTTGCCCTCTCCCCACTCCACGCACACACCGTTCAGTCCGGGCAGAGCCAGACAGGCAACATAATCGCGCCCGGCAAAGGCGGCCAGCAGTTCCTCCATGCGCGCACGCTCGGTGACGATCTCACTTTCGCAGGTTCCTTCTACCATCTCCGTTTTCGCCGGAGCATCGCCCTGGGGTGCTTTCAATCCCATTTTGTCAATGAGTTTGGAGAATTCCAGATCCAAAAACAGCTCGTACAGCACAGCGCCGTTGGGTTCCTTGCGCTGAGCATCCTCTGGCTTAAAGTCAATCGGCGCGTCGGTGTGGATGGTGGCCAGATCGTAGGACAGCTTGGCCATTTCCTCGCCCTCGGCCAGTTTTTTCAGTACAGCAGGCTTGGCCTCCACAGCATCCAAATCGGCATAGATCATCTCAATGCTCTGATAACGCTGGATCAGATCCATGGCAGTCTTTTCGCCCACGCCCTTGACGCCGGGGATGTTGTCACTGGTATCCCCCATCAGGGCTTTCAGGTCGATCATGTGAATGGGATCAAACCCGTACTCCTCCCGGAACGCAGCCGGGGTCATGGCACGGGTGGTGGTCTGCCCCATGCGGGTGGTCACCAAACTGACCGTCACCGTGTCGCTGACCAACTGCAGGGAGTCCTTGTCGCCGGTGACGGCCACAGTCTCCCAACCAGCTTCGGCACTGCGCCGTGCGATGGTACCGATCAGGTCGTCGGCCTCCCATCCCTCCAGCTCGTAGCGGGGGATGTTCATGGCATCCAGCACCTGCTTGAGTACCGGCATCTGCTGCGCCAGCTCATCAGGCATGCCCTTGCGGGTGGCCTTGTAGCCGTCATAGGCCAAATGGCGGAAGGTGGGTGCGCGCAAATCGAACGTGCAGCACACAGCATCCGGCTTTTCCTGCTCCAGCAGCTTGAGCAGAATATTCACAAAGCCAAAAATGGCGTTGGTGGGCCGACCGTCTCTTGTATTGAGCATCCGCACTCCGTAAAAGGCGCGGTTGACGATGGAATTGCCGTCGATGACCATCAGCTTCATAGGGAAGCCTCCTGACAGTAAAGTAGTAATGT
>CAZDXX010000103.1:0-5942 GCA_964509595.1 uncultured Oscillospiraceae bacterium | reverse complement strand
CCAGACCGCCGATGATGTTCAGCATGGTGGTCTTGCCGCAGCCGGAGGGGCCGAGAATGGCCACAAATTCCGACTTGCGGAACTGCAGGTCAATACCCTTCAGCGCGTGGACGACCCCGCTGCCGGCAGGATAGTCCTTTTTTATACCTCGAAGTTCCAGCATTTTATCAGGTTCCTTTCAGAATAATTCTATATAATAAAATGTTACAAGGGTACATTGTAAATCCTGATTTTGATTTTTCAATGAACCGTTTGTAAATTTATTGTGAAGAATTGGAG
This sequence comes from uncultured Oscillospiraceae bacterium, assembly GCA_964509595.1. Classification (GTDB taxonomy): domain Bacteria; phylum Bacillota; class Clostridia; order Oscillospirales; family Oscillospiraceae; genus JAJPXI01. Next base: position 5,663 of record CAZDXX010000103.1, on the reverse strand, counting down.
CCCATTCCGCTTTTTTCCCGGCGAATCGCATGGAAAACCTTTGACAAGTCTCCTTGACACCTATATTATATAAATCGTGTGTTTGTATTTTGTTAAAATTTGCGAGAGAAGGTGGACCCCATCAGTAAGAGGCATACATTCTTCTATAAGGTCATCCGACCCCCGGCAGCGCTCTTTGTCAAGTTCAAGTTCGGCTACACCTGCGAAGTGGCCAAGAACCTGCCGGAAAATTATCTGGTACTGTCCAACCACACCACCGACTATGACCTGGTCTTCGTGGCGGCCAGCTTTCCCCGCATGATGTACTTCGTGGGCAGCGAGCATATCGCCCGCTGGAAAAAGCTGTACGCCTTCCTGAAATTTGCCTTCGCCCCCATTATGCGTCCCAAGGGCGCTTCGGCGGCCCACACCATCAAAGAGATGATGCGGGTGGCCAAGAAGGGCGGCAACGTGTGCCTGTTTGCCGAAGGCGTGCGCTCCTGGGACGGTTCTCCCTCCCCCATCGCACCCTCCACGGCCAAAATGGTCAAGCGCATGAACTGCGGTCTGGTCACCTACCGCATCCAGGGCGGTTACTTCGCCAGTCCCATGTGGGGCGGCACCACCGTCCGCAAGGGCCGCGTCCACGGCGCCCCTGTAAATGTGTACACCAGGGAGCAGCTGGCCGCCATGTCCAACGAGGAGCTGTACGCCGCCATCTGCGCCGACCTGGGTGAGGATGCCTATGAGCGCCAGCTGCTCTCTCCCGAGAAGTACATCGGCAAGGCTCCGGCGGAAGGTCTGGAATACCTGCTGTTCACCTGCCCCCAGTGCGGCGAGGTGGACACCTTCACCACCGGCAAGGACACCGTGACCTGTACCCACTGCGGCCTGACCTTCCGCTATGACGAATACGGTATGCTGAACGGCGCGCCCTTCCAAACGCTGAAGGCGTTCTCCGACTGGCAGAAGGACAAGGTGCTGGAGCGCTTTGAGCAGGGCGGCAGCTACACCGTCCCCCACGCCACACTGACCATCATCCATCAGCACACCGAAACCGTGGCCGCCGAGGGCGCCGTCACCATGAACACCGAAGGTCTGCGCTGCGGCGACATCCACTTCCCCATGGAGGAGATCTACGATCTGGCCATGCACGGCCAGCGCGCGCTGGTCTTCACAGCCGGCAAGACCTATTACGAGCTGATCGTGGACGAACATGCCAATGCACTGAAATTCTTCCTGTTTTACAACGTCTGTAAAGCCCATGCCCCTGAAAAAACCGGCGTTTGACCGCTTCCCGCCATTCCGGACGGCTGCTTTTGAACCAGAAAAGCAGCCGTCCTTTTTATTTTCCCGGAAGTTTGTTCGGAAAATCCGAAAAATTAAGTATTTGTTATGATATGTCACTTGATTTTTCTTGCGATTAACCGTACCATATGGTTGAACCCGGTTGTTTTTGGGAGAAAGGAGTCGTTTCCATGAGACATAACATTTTCAGCCTGTTGGCTGTTCTGTTTCTTCTGCCTGCCCTGTGCCTGTCCCTGACCGGCTGCGGCTCCGCCGAGTCGGAAGAGCCCGTTGACACTCCGCAAATTACGATTCCCGAATCCCGACAGAAAACCGTGGCGCAGCACTACCGCGCCATTCTGGACGGCACCGCATCCTTTTACAGCGTGGATGCCGCTGCCGAGGTGACCGTGGAGCAGCTGAACCTGACTCTGGGCGATGACATTGGCTCCGGTGTGAAGGTCTCTGCCTTCTCCATTGCCGACCTGAACGGCGACGGCGAGGACGAAGTGCTCATCTGGCTGATCGTGGATACCAACCACTCCTACGGCTATACCGTCCTGCACCACATCGGCAACACCGTGTACGGCTATACCGTCCCCTACCAATCCCTTGTGGACCTCAAGCGCGACGGCACCTTCTCCTTCTATCGCAGCGCCAATAACCGCGGCTCCAGCAGCATGTCCTTCACCGAAACCGGGTACGAACTTGAGAAGATCACCTACCGAAGCGGTACGGACACCTATTTCGTGGACGGCACCGGCGCCACCGAGGAAGAATTCTCCCTTGCCGTCAGCCGGCAGAGCGATAAATCCCGCGCCTCCTGGTATCATTTCAACGATACCAATATTCAAAAGCAATTTCCAACGTGATCTGTAAATACGAATTTCAAGGAACGACATGGCTTGTCCATGTCGTTCTTTCCGTTTTCCTGTAACCATTCCATCCAATCTGTAACCAAATGTCACTTGATTCCAAGCAACTTCAATCGTAGTATAAAAACATACCATATGATCGTATTTCGGGAAAGGAGGCCCTTATGCCCAACAAGATCCCGCGCTCCCCCTTCACCACCCGCCTGTCGGGCAGCGCCAAGGAAACCGAACTGCGCCTGCGCAATATCTTTCAGTGGAAAAAGAAACGCCCGCCCATCCCCCTGTTTCTTCTGACCGTCGCGGCGGTCATGTCCTGCTTCGGCCTGGTGTCCTGCGAGAGCAGGGCGGAGGAGCCTGCCGACGAATCCCCGAAAGCGAGTGAACAAACGCCTTTGGAACTTAACGCTGACGAGGTGCTGACTCTGACCACCGCCGACGGCCGCATCCTGACAGTGGGGCTGTACCTGACGGCAGCGGAACAGGACGAAGATTGGTTCGCCGTGACCCGGGTGGAGGTCCAGGAAGAGGATACCCTGATCCAGACCATTGACCCGGCACAACTGCCCGCCAACGATTCCTATCTCTTCGAGGGTCTGTTTGTCGTTCCCGGATACAATATGGGTTCACCGGATGTTCGGGACCTCAATTTTGACGGTTCAGAGGATCTCGGACTGTTGGCAACCAACCACTTTCCCCACAATATTCCCTACCGCTACTTCCTCTGGGACGAGGAACAGGGGCAATTGGTGGATTCCTTTATGATGTGCAACCTGCCTGACCTGGACACGGATAAGCAGCAGCTCATCGAGAAGTGGACCGACGGCGTGACCCGCTATTACAAAGTCGAAAACAACTACCCCGTTATGCTCAAAGAAACCCAGTGGGAAGGCGAAGAGTCTGAAACATACATATATGAGGACAAGTTGACCGGTCTGACCCTGGATGACAACGGCACGGGGGACGACTATGTCACCATTACGGCGCGGCTCCCCACCAATGACAGCGTAAAGAACGAGATCACCATGTACGTCGTGCTGGGCGGCGATCAGGGCGTGCTGACGCACACCTGGGAAACGCGGGCACGGCCGAAGCTGCTAAGCGGCCGAATTTCCTCTGTGCAGAAGGATTCCATCGTGGTGGAACTGCAAAATACCACCAGCAATTACGGTGCGGCCGATGTGTTTATCGCGGAGGTCCAAAACGGGGAACTGACCCTGTTTGAGTATAATGAACCCATGAACGAGAACAATGTGGTCTACGGTTCCCAAGTGGTACCCCGCACGGATTCCGAACTGTCCTGCGTACGCATACCCACACTGGCAAGCAAATGGCATTCGCCCGAGTGGAATACCCTGATTTGGGAAAACGGACAGTGGAAAAATGTTCCCGACGGCTATTTCACTGACACCTATACACTCACCGTGGACGGCGGCATGGAATTGACTCTGGCTCTGCGCGGCTGGCACAGCGACGAATCATCCTGGTACTATGACCAAATCCAAATTCTCCATGGGGAAACGGTACTCCAGACTATTCCCGAAGGCTCCTTCACCCCCGATACCCACTGTCCCTTTGAGTACTTCAACGCGGACACAGCGTATCACAAGGTACTTGCCTACGACATCAATTTCGACGGGAACACCGACTTCGGCATCCCCTGTAATACCACACACAACGACGGCCATGTCTGGTTTTTGTACGACCCGCAGACCCGTCAGTACCGCTTCGCCTTTTCTCTGGCCGGTGAACCGACCGTTGAGGAAGAAAAACAGCAGATCATCGAAGAGTGGTGGGACGACAGTATCTACATCACCTACAACACCTACGAGTACAGCGACCAAGGTACACTGACCTTAGTGGACAGCTATATTGACAATTGAACCCTCTTTGTTCAAGGAACGACACAGTTCGGCTGTGTCGTTCCTTGCAGACTGTCAAAAAAGTCCTGCGGACTCTTTTGACAGTCTGCAAAAATGCCGTTACTTTTGTGCTGCGCAGCAACACAAAAGTCCTCGCTTTGCTCGCCGCAAGCCTTACGCAGCAAGGCGTTGCGGGGCATTCGATCTAACGCGAGGCGGGCGGCTGCCCCCTCGCGCTCCCCCGCGCACACTGAAAATTTCCCGTTGCAGGGGTAGTTTTTCGACAAGCTGCAAGGAACGACACAGTTCGGCTGTGTCGTTCCTTGCCATTTGTAAACATTTTGTGACCACTTTTGAAACATTTTGTGTTTTTGATTGACTTCCTGCATTGGGAAAGTTATACTTTGCAGAGTGTAATAATGGGGGATTATCGTTTCCTTATCCCCTCAAGCAGAAAGGAGGCCTGACCATGGGCGATCCCTATGAAGTACTCGGAGTGTCCAGAGGGGCCTCGGAGGATGAGATCAAGCGCGCCTACCGGCAGCTGGCCAAGAAATATCATCCCGACCTGAACCCGGGCGACGCGGAAGCGGCCCGGAAGATGAACGAGATCAACGCCGCTTACGAGCAGATCAAGAACCCGAACCAGACCAATACGGCCTACGGTTACAATACCCAGCAGCAAAGCAACAACGCCTACAACCCCTACGGCAATCCCTACGGGCAGTACAACAACCCCTACGGCTCCGCCCAGAACGGCGATCAGGAGGGTTACGACCCCTTCGGCTTCGGCTGGAGCGCCTACTCCGGCCAGCAGCAGGCGTACGCCTCCAAGGGCGCACACCGCCGCGTGCCCATTTTCCTGTATTTTATTCTGTTCTTCCTGATCATCCGCATGATCTCTTCCCTGTTCAGCATCTTCACCTATTCCAACCAACAGGATTATCAGGAGCAGTACGAACAGTATTACGGGCAAACCCAGCCCAACTACCCCGGCTATTACTACGGCTACGGTCAGGAGGGCACACAGGACGAATCCACACAGGACGGCTCCTCGCAAAACAGCCCTTACTATTACTACTACTGGGGCTACCCCGGTTACGGCGGCAGCCAAAACAGCGGAAATTAACACACGAAGGAGCATAGACAGCTATGTCCAGAATCATCGGAATCGACCTCGGCACCACCAATTCCTGCGTCGCCGTGTTTGAAGGCAGCGAGCGCGTCATCATCCCCAACGCTCAGGGCGGCCGCACCACCCCCTCCGTGGTGGCCTTTACCAAGAACGGGGAGCGTCTGGTGGGCGCTGCCGCCAAGCGTCAGGCGGTCACCAACCCCGACCGTACCATCAGCTCTATCAAGCGCGACATGGGCACCGACCGCAAGATCAAGATCGACGGCAAGACCTTCACCCCCGAGCAGATCTCCGCCATGATCCTGCAGCAGCTGAAACAGGACGCGGAAGCCTATCTGGGCGAGGCGGTCACCGAGGCCGTCATTACCGTCCCTGCCTACTTCACCGACTCCCAGCGTCAGGCCACCAAGGACGCCGGCACCATCGCCGGCCTGAACGTGCAGCGCATCATCAACGAGCCCCCCGCCGCCTCTCCGGCCCACGGTCTGGACAAGTCTGCTGACCAGAAGCTCTTCGTCCACGACCTGG
>CAZDXX010000102.1:4406-6009 GCA_964509595.1 uncultured Oscillospiraceae bacterium | reverse complement strand
GGGCGATGAGAACATGTTCCTCTTCGGTCTGAACGCCGGCGAAGTTGTTGAAATGCAGAAGAAGGGCTATCGCCCCCATGAGTACTATATGCAAAACGCAGAGCTGAAGGCTGTTCTCGACATGCTGACTCAGGGCTTCGACGATGGCGTAGGCTACGGCGATCTGACCAACCGTCTGCTCTTCGGCGATGGCAGCAACTCCCCCGACCAGTACATGCTGCTGGCCGACTTCGAAAGCTACAAGGCCGCACACCGCCACGCCGGTCAGGTTTATCGTGATCCCGACCTGTGGAATCGCATGGCACTGATCAACATCGCACGCAGCGGAATTTTCGCCGCTGACCGCTCTATCCGGGATTACGCCAGAGACATTTGGAACGTTCCCACCCGCGAATAAAATTACTTCTAAACCAGGGTGTACCGCGTCTGCGGTACACCCTGGTTTCGTGTATTCCAATTTTTACAAGATACTTGACATTGCGCGTTATCCGTATTACAATAAAAATAACTTAGGCACCTAACAATTTTATCAGAAGGAGAATCGCTTGATGCAATTCATCGAAAAAGTAAAACCCATTCGTCTTTCTTCTTCCCGCGGAAAAGGCGAAGTGTTTAGCAAGCTGATGCGTATCCCGGGCGTACAGCTGATTTATGTATCCGCTCTGGCCTGTACCAGACATCGTTCCATTGATTTTGTGCAGATGCAGCGACAGGGGCGTCTGTCTTTCCTGATGTTCAACGAAGTGGATATGATCACCGGCGACTACATCACCAAGACCAAGGAAGCCGCCGCTGAGATCACCGCCGAGCGCAGCCCCAGCGGCATTATCCTGCTGACCGGCTGCCAGAGCGCCCTGCTGTCCACCGACTACAAGCTGCTGACCGAGGAGATGGAGCAGGAGATCGGTGTTCCTGTCCGCGTACACGACGGCTGCCGTCTGTGCGGCTTTGATGAGGAAAAGGGCGGCTCCAGCGCCATCGACAAGATGCTGTACGCATTCCTGCGTCCCTCTGCCAAAAGCAAGGAGATCAGCGTCAACATTCTGGGCAGCGCAGAGCTGGACGAGCACAGCGAATTGTTCGCCATTCTGAACGCCGCAGGCGTAAAGAAGATCAACCACCTGCCCGAGTGCAAAACCTTTGAGGAATATCAGGAAATGAGCCGGGCCCATGTGAACATCATCACCTCCGCTCAGGACATGGAGATCGGCTCCTATCTGGAAGAAGCCCTGAATATCCCCTGGGTCTGCCTGGGCGGCATCTATAACAGTGACGAACTGGCCGCTTCTTACAAGAAACTCGGCGAGATTTTGGGCACCGAGATCGACGTTTCCCTATACCAGAATCAGCTGACCGAAGCACTGGCTGCTGCCAAGGAGCGCGTGGGCTCTCATTCCATTGCCGTGGAAGGCGATGTGGAGCTGGCCAAGTGGCTTCTGACGGAAGGTTTCTGCGTAGAAAGCTTCCAGATGGGCCATCATCAGGGCCTGTCCCCCGAGCAGCGCGGCTGGTTTGAAGAGCATGCGCCGAGCCTGCGCCTGGACGGAGAAATGCGCGGCAAACCCGGCGGTGGCCGTGGTCCCGGAGGGCCGGGCGGCGGTCG
>CAZDXX010000102.1:0-4306 GCA_964509595.1 uncultured Oscillospiraceae bacterium | reverse complement strand
GTGGTCCCGGTGGTCCCGGTGGTGGTCGCGGCCCCGGTGGTCCCGGTGGTCGCGGAGGTCGTGGCCCCGGCAATTCTGACGGTATTAAGCTGGGTTACATGGGCGCACTGACCGTCCTGAAAACTCTGGAAAACGGCGTAGGAGGTGCACATCATGAATAATCTGTACAAGTATTTGGCACCTTTTCTGGCCGACACCTTCGGCTTTCAGGAAGTGATCGATGTGACCGACGGCATGGGCATTCTGGACGACTGCTCTGCCTACAAGGGAAAGGTCAGCCGAACTGACATCAACGAACCCTATTTCGGCTCCCGCATGGTTTGCTCCTGGATCCGCTCCGAGGATATTATCAGCGGCACCAAGGCCAAGCTGATGGAAACCTTCCGCAAATCGTACAAAGAGTTTGACCCCGCTTTCGTGATGCTCAGCAACGCTCCCGTTTCTTCCATGATCGGTACCGATCTGGAAGATGTGGCCGATACCATCACCCGCGAGAGCGGCATCCCCGCCACTTCCATTGACCTGAACGGCCACAAATATTATGACCACGGTATTTCCCAGACTCTGCTGGCACTTGCCAAGCTGCTGGTGGAGCCTGCCGAGGAGAAGATCCCCCACGGCGTCAACCTGATCGGCGGCAACGCCATCGACTGGAGCGCACAGACGCTGCGCGATATCCGTGAGTGGATCACAAAACGCGGGTTCAAAATCGTCTCCCAGTGGGGCGGCAGAGAGCGCGCCGAAAACCTGAAACAGGCGGCAAAAGCGCAGCTCAATCTGGTCACCGCCGTTTCCGGTCTGGCCACCGCCAAGTGGATGGAGCGCGAGTTCGGCATCCCCTACATTGCCGCCGTTCCCTTCGGAACCGACTGGTGCGCACGCCTGCGCTGTGCCATGGCCTTCCCGGATCAGAAGGACGTTCTGGAGCTTCCCGAGGACAATAATCCTCCTCACATCCTCATTTTGGGCGAGCAGATCACATCCAACGCCATTCGCAACACCCTGCAGCACGCTTACAAGATGGGCGGCACTCATGTGGCCACCTTCTTCCTCTTTGACAAGTCCCTCGCCCGTCCGGGTGACAAGCGTCTGAAGAGCGAAAACGAACTGAAGGACATGCTCCACAGCGGCATCTACGATCTGGTCATCGGCGACAAGGACCTGAGCGTGCTGGCTCCCGAGGGTCTGCGCTGGATCGACCTCCCCCACGGCGCTATCCGTTACAGCTACGAAGGTGAGGGTTTCCCCTCTCTGATCTATTCCGACCTAAACTACTGGCTGGACCATGCTCTGGCCGAGAAGGAGTGATACCGACATGAGACAAATTGCTATTTACGGCAAGGGCGGCATCGGCAAGTCCACCACTACACAAAACACCGCCGCCGCACTGGCTGAGGCAGGCGCCAACGTTATGATCGTCGGCTGTGACCCCAAGGCCGACTCCACCCGTCTGATTCTGGGCAACCTGATCAGCAAGACCGTGCTGGACGCCATGCGCGGCAACGACGAGGATGATCTGGAGCTGGAAGACTTCCTGTTCACCGGATTCCACGGCATCAAAGCCGTCGAATCCGGCGGTCCCGAGCCCGGTGTCGGCTGCGCCGGCCGCGGCATCGTCACCGCCATCAATCTGCTGGAGCAGAAGGGCGGCTACACCAAGGATCTGGACTATGTTCTCTACGACGTTCTGGGTGACGTGGTCTGCGGCGGTTTCGCCATGCCCATCCGTGAGGGCAAGGCCGAGGAGATCTACATCGTCTGCTCCGGCGAGATGATGAGCCTGTACGCCGCCAACAACATCTGCAAGGGCATACAGCGCTATGCCGCTGCCGGCAAGACCAAGCTGGGCGGCCTGATCTGCAACTCCCGCATGGTGGACCGCGAGAAGGAGCTGGTGGAAGAGTTTGCCGAAAAGCTGGGCACCCGTCTGCTGTACTTCATCCCCCGCAACAACGTGGTGCAGCGCGCCGAAAACCACCGCAAGACCGTGATCGAATACGATCCCACCAATCCTCAGGCTGACGAATACCGTGCGCTGGCAAAGATCATTGGCGAGAACGATCAGTTCACCGTCCCCACTCCCCTGAGCAACGAAGCCCTGGAAGCACTCCTGATCAAGTATTCCGAAGAAGCGGAATAAAGGAGCCGCCATGAGAGAACACAATTGCATGGAACTCTCGAAACAAATCATAGGCGATGAGCGCATTATCAAAGACCTGATGTACTGCTCCGGCTTTTTGCGCAATCACACAGAGGGCAAAGGGAGCCAGCGCAGAGTCCTGTTCTTCCTGCGGGAACACGGCCCTACGACCCAGCGCCAGATTCTCGAGGAGATGGGCGTACGTGCCAGCTCCCTAAGTGAACTGCTCAGCAAGCTGGAGTCAAAGGGCTATGTCCAAAAAGAAAAGAGCGAAACGGACAAGCGCAATTACAATGTTTCCATTACCGCAGAAGGTCTTCTGGCTCTGGACGAGATGCACGCCAAGCATCAGGCTGCCATGGCTGATCTGCTGTCCGGTCTCGAGCCGGAAGAGCGCGAACAGCTGGCAGCGTTGCTGTCCAAGCTCCACACTCTGTGGAGCGAGCGCGACGACGCTCCTGTCCCCCATCGCGGGCACAGACCGCACCATCACAAATAAACACTCAGGGCCAAAGGACGTTGAAATCCTTTGGCCCTGTCATTTTTATGCTTTTGTACGTTTTTTGAAATACACCAGAAACGCCGCTGCAATCTCTACAAAATAGAGCACACAGAAGGATGTGCTGATGACATCCGACTTTGCCCGGCCTGCTCGCCACGCATCCTGTGTGATTACCTCAATTCGCATTGCGCCATTTTCATCGTCGCTGTAACGTACTGTCGCCACAGTTTCATTTCGGTGGATATATTCGCAAACCACATTTCCGTCACCGTCCATCAGTTCTCTCGTCATTGCCTCTTCTTCACTGATTTCATTACCATATTCGTCATAATAAATCGTTTCTCCAACCTGCGACTCAGGCGGGAGCACCTCTGTCCCGACAGACGAATAATATTCGACACTGTAACGATATGTGATATCTTGTTCCATAAACTCTACAAAACGATCCACATCATGAAAGATGATTTTTTCCGAAAGATTGGCTGCGGTCCATATATTCGTGACCACCATATGCACTCCAAAGGTCACCGCCAATGCGATGGCCACTCCGAAGACACATCTATGCTTCAGTTTACGGTTATGCCGCCAGACCTGTTCTTCCTTCTCCGACAGCGGGTAGGCACCCTTTTTCAGCAGCGAACCGTTCAGATAACCACAAGCCGCACAGCAGATCCCCAGCGCAATCACACCCAGGACTGCGCCCTGTAAAAACCAGCTGTCTGCCTGCAGTCCCACATAGGCGTCCCGTGCAAGCAGCACCAGCGGCAGCGAGAATGCCAGCAGCACCACGGTCAGACAAATCGCAACTTCCGCCAACCGCACCACCGTACATTTGAAGCGGTCCACTTCCGGCCCGGCCAAATCATCATCTGCCACCGAAAGGTACGCGCTGTTCACAAAGGCCACCTGGCAAATCATCGCTGCCAGATAAAACACCGCTGCAATCATAAAACCAATATACGCACGATAGAAGGCAAAATTGCACGCCAGAGCCGCAATCAGGCCAACAATCGCAATTCCAATGGCAATAAAGCTGCGGGTCTTGTACCTGGACAGACTGACCGCCAAAAGCCGTTGACGCTGTTTTTCGCTTCTTGGGTTTGACACAGGTTCGGCTTCCGCTGTTTCTCGCTCGTTCGCCGATTTTCGTTCTCCGCGCAGCAGCTCGTCACAGGTCACGCCAAAGATTTCCGCGATCACGGGGATCAGGGACAGATCCGGCGCACCGTCATCCCTCTCCCAACGGCTGATCGACTTATCCGATACATTCAGTTTTTCCGCCAATTCCTTCTGGGTCATTCCATTGGCTTTTCGTAAGGCCGCAATGAATGCTCCCATTGATTTTCGTTCCATCGAAGTTCCTCCTAACGGGTTTCAGCCGGCTTTTCTACCTGAATTCTACCGTTTTGACATTGAGAAAACAACCCAAAAGGCTTAGATTTCACTCTCACAATACGAGAATTCCGCCTTTTCCAGTCGATTGACAAAAAAATCGGCCTCATCCGATGGATGAGGCCGATGTGTAATCCAAACACTATAGATGTCACTTATTTGGCGTTGTTCTTCGCTGTGTTGATGGAAGAGATCAAAAGCTTTTTAACCTCAATGCATTGCTCAAGAATAGCTGTATCATTGTAATATCCGCTTTCAATCAGCAACTCCAA
>CAZDXX010000101.1:0-6013 GCA_964509595.1 uncultured Oscillospiraceae bacterium | reverse complement strand
TGGGGGTCAGGAAAGCGCTCAGGTCGATGGCGGCGATGGAGGCGATGACCATGATGTCAAACATGAAGCCGGAGATACGATTCATCATGAAATTGTTGACATAGTCGCGCTTGATGACTTCCTTCTTGCGCAGCTTATGCAGAATGGTTTTGAGAAGAATGGCAAAAATGGTGCCAAACAGGAATTGGAAGCCCCAGATCATAGACTGAACCGTTTTGCCTAAGCCACCCAAAACGCCGGTGTCGACGATGACATTGACGCCCTTCATAAACAGGAAGGCCAGGATGTAGGCGAAGAAGACCAGAGAGACTTGGATGGTAAACTTATCCATGGACTCAGACAGAGGGATCTCATTCTTGCCAGCGTACTGATCGAGGGTCATGTGAGCGTCACTGGCATCCTTGCCGGTCTCACCTGTAAAGCGGCCCTTGCGGCGCATATGGCTCAGATAGACGACGCCACCGATGGAAGCGGATACAAAACCCATGGAGGCAACGGCCAGGCCAAAGCTTGTGCCGTTCTCAAAGCCGTAGGATGCTTCATAGGTGTGTCCCCAGGTATACGCCTGTCCGGGGCCTTGGCCATAGCCCATAGGGAGAAGAATGCCGGAGGCGAAGAAGCTGTTGATCAGATAGAAGAGGATGATGGTCACGATCAGGCCCATCACAGCCTGGAGCAGATAGGTGCTGACCACGGTGACGCCGCTGTCGAAGGCGCCGGTCTTGGAGCGATTGTCCTTCTTCTTGTCGACCGTGCGCAATGCCATAGCCGAGAAACCAAGACCGAGACCGTGATAGGTCAGAATTTCCAGCATGCTGGTCTGGTACAATTCAAAATGGAAACAATTTTTAAAAATAGTGTTTACGATCAGCAGAATAAAGCCGCCCAAAACCGAAGAGGGTATCATCAATCGGCGCAGGGCGGGGATCGTGTTGCGAAGGGTATTTGCGATGATCATGGAAACGAAAAGCAGAGTCATGGTAATAACAAAACTCCATACATTCGTGTCCCATAAGTTCATTCCTGTAGTCATATTGTGCTCTCCTATTCTCTTTTTTTACAACACAAACCGAATTATCGAGCAAAACTCCAAAAAAGTCAACTGATTCGACAAGATTGCATGCAGAATAATTTCAAAAAAATGATAAAAACGCGTTACTGTGAAGACACCGATAAAGCCTTTTGGGTCGCAGTAATTTGGATTTGCCCAGAAAACGTACCAATAATCGGAGAAACTGTGATCCATGCTGTAAAGCTCTGGACAAATGTCGTCAAAGAGGCTAAAATATAACATGTCGTTTTGTGCCCTTATCCTGTAGGTGACGATGACACACTTTTAATTATAGTTATATTTGTTCGGAGGTGTGCTATGCCCGCCATTTCTGTTATTGTACCGGTTTATAAAGCTGAAAACTTTCTTGCCAAATGTGTGGAATCCATTCTGAATCAAACCTTTGCTGATTTGGAGATTCTTCTCATTGATGACGGTTCTCCAGACAGCAGCGGAACCATGTGTGATAAGTATGCTGAACAAGACAGTAGGGTTCACGTGATCCATCAGGAAAATGGTGGTGTCAGTGCCGCTCGTAATGCAGGCATGGCTGCGGCGCAGGGGGATTATTTGGCCTTCTGCGATGCAGATGACTACTTGGAGCTTAATGCGTTAGAGCAGCTTTATAATGCGTTGACAGCATGCGGAGCGGATACCGCTGGCTGTGGACATTACTATGTCTGGCCGGATGGCTGCACTCAAGCAGAGAAAGGTGCACTCCCGGCCGGAGTCTACAGTCATGAGGAAATACGCACAGGTATTGTGGAGCCGCTGTTAGGACAACGCTTGGACTTTGGAAACGGTGTATTTAACGGATTTGTAGTGCGCTTTTTATACAGCCGGAAAGTGATATGTGACAACAAAATTGCTTTTGAGGGTGCCTATCTGGAGGATGAACTGTTCCTGATGGAGTATTTTCTTCATGCAGAAAAGCTGACCATGGTAGACGACCCACTATATTTTTATCTTCAGAATCCTTCATCGGTGACACGGAATTATCTGCCGGGATACATGGATGTATTTCGGAACTGTATGGAACGCAAACGCGTTTTAGCGAAGAAATATGGTTTAGACGATGGTTTGCAGGGATGGGAGGACAACTCGGTCTGGGCCGGACTGCTCATTGCAATCGGAAATGAGTATGCACCTGGAAATCCAAGAAACCTGAGAGAAAAGACAGCATATATTAAGGAACTGTGCAAGCAGCCTGATGTGGCACATGCAATTGCTAATCTCAAGCCAAAGGGACTGGCTGGCAATAAGCAGTTAGTGGCAGATTTGGTTATGGGGCGACATTTTGGCATACTATCCTTGCTCTACTACGTAAAAAACCGGAGGAGATAAGTTTATGGTTATGCAGTGTGTATCCGGTAGTTTGTGTGTCCGTGTTGTCCTGTCACTGTGGCAGATGATACTGGGTGTATGCGAGGGAAGCCTCTTGGTTCGGGGGGGGCGGGCAGTAATCAACGGCTGGAAACGATGGTGGCACGGAAGCGCGTTGGTTCGCTTTTTTATAGAGAAAGAGGGAACGCTTCCCCGCGCATGGCCCAATAGCTTAAGTTGTCGGTTTCTTTCTTTTTTGATTAATCTGCCTGTAACGGTTCTTCACTGGATTTATCTCAAATTTAAAGAGCTCTTTGAGAATAGCTTTTTTGCACAGCTTGTTTTCGGTATGGGAGAGCAGGTCCCGCTTGCTGCCGGTTGGCTGATGCTGCTTTTGATGAATATTCCCTACGAGAATTGGAACAATGCGTATTCTCTGGCTGGATATGCGTTGCTGCTTCTGTTGACAATGGCTGCCGGTATGCGTCGTCGTGCTCTGCGGTTGGACGTGGCTGCGGTGGGACCTTATCTGGTATGTTTCCTGTTTGCTGTGTGCATGGCTTGGCCGTTATCCTATGTGCCTTCTGAATCGTTCCGCTTCCTGTACTATCACGCTGCCTGTGCGTTGTGTGTATTGGTGATCGTCAGTACTGTGGAGCGAGAAGGACAACTGGAACGATTGGCTGGATTTGGATGTTTAGGTATGCTCGGTACAGCAATTTACGCCGTGATTCAGCGAGTCCAAGGCATTGAGGTCAGCGCATCTACTGTGGACTTGAGCGTCAATGCTGGTATGCCCGGTCGTGTGTATTCTTTTTATGATAATTCCAACGCGTATGCATCAATTCTTGTGCTATTGGTTCCGGTGGGAATTGCCCTGCTGTTCGGAGCCAAACATAAACGATATCGCGTCATTGGTCTGATATCCGCTGTATTTGGTGTCCTTGCGCTGGTGATGACTTATAGTCGCGCTTGCTGGCTTGGATTGATTGCGGCGGCAGTAGTGTTTGTGTTCTTGTGGAAACGCAAGCTTTTGCCGGTATTTATTGTTATTGGTATCGCTGCAATTCCTTTCCTGCCTAGCTCGATTTTGAATCGTTTCCTGACTATTTTCAACAGTAACGATAGCTCTATTTCAAGCCGTGTACCTATCTATCAGGCTGCTGTCCGTCTGGTCAAATTGCGCCCCGTGACTGGTGCAGGGTTGGGCACGGCTGCGGTTCAAACGGCTGTCGGGGCCTATGGGGTCTATGAAGGTTCCTTTGACTTTGTTCATTCCCACAATACATTCCTGCAAGTTTGGCTGGAAACAGGATTGTTGGGTATTGTTGCATTTATTGCCAGTATGTATCATTCGCTGAAAATGGGCGCCAAGGCTGTTTTCCGTTCCAACAGCTCGAAATCGGTACGAATGATTATCGTGGGCACTGTGTCCGGTCTGGCTGGTTCCATGGTATGTGGACTGGCTGACTATTTGTGGAGTTATCCGCGAGTAATGCTTATTTTCTGGTTCGCCGTGGCGCTGTTGCTCGCTGGCATCAAGCTTGCTGGCAAGCAGGATGTTTCGGAAACTGAGATTGAGAGGAAGTCATAAACGTGAAAAAACGGCTGACAGCTTTTCTGGTTGCACTGATTATCTTGGTGTGTACAACTGCGGTGCCCGCTCTTGCTTCCGCGGATTCCGAGGAAACGGGTTTGACCATTCTGTTTACGCATGATATGCACGATCACGTGCTGCCCGCTGTTGCGGAAGACGGTGGTGAGTATGGTGGGTTTACCCGTCTGGCAACTTTGCTGAAGCAAGAGCGTGCTGCAGCTGAATATCCTGTTGTTACGCTGGACGGCGGTGACTTTTCCATGGGCACCTTATTCCAGACCATTTTTTCCTCTCAGGCCCCTGAGTTGCGCTTCCTGGGCGCTATGGGTTTTGATGTAACTACCTTGGGTAACCATGAGTTTGACTACCGATCCAGCGGATTAAATGAGATGTTCTACTCTGCCGTGAACAGCGGTGCCAGATTGCCTGCGTTGGTGCAGGCCAACTATAAGCCACCTGAGGACGATATGGAGTCCTGGGAAGCTTGGCAGAGGTATGGTATCAGTGACTATGTGATTCTGGAACGAGATGGCTTGCGTATCGCTGTGTTTGGTTTGCTGGGCGAGGATGCGGACGCGTGCGCACCCATGTCCGGTATGGAGTTTGAGCCGATTGCTGAGGCAGCTGAACGTACAGTTGCATATCTGGAAAAGAACGAAGATCCTGATTTTGTTATTTGCCTGTCTCACTCGGGTACCTGGAGCGGTGAGGGTGAGGACTATGAGTTGGCCAAAGCGGTGGATGGAATTGACGTGATTATCTCCGGACACACCCACACGACCCTGAACGAGCCTATTCAGGTCGACAATACGTTGATCGTTTCCTGTGGAGAGTATACGAAAAATCTGGGCGTGCTGACCATCTCGAAAAACGCAAAAGATCGGTCGCTCAGTGTGTTGGAGTATAAACTAATTCCTGTGGACGAGACTGTGGAAGAAGATCCGGAGATCGTTGCAATGGCCGAGCAGTTCCAAGCTGCAGTGGGCGAGGACTATCTGGCTGATTATGGTTATACCTACGATCAGGTGCTTGCTACCTCTGATTTTGACTTTACGAAATTCAGTGAATTTGGCAACGAGCAAGAAGAAGACAGTCTGGGCAATCTGATCGCCGACAGTTATAGGTATGCAGTTGAGCAAGCAGAAGGTGAAAACTACGTCCCCATTGATTTTGCTGTGGTTGGTCATGGTGTCATTCGTGAGTCCTTTTCTGCCGGTGAGATTACTGTAGCGGATGCGTTCAATGTTTCCTCTCTTGGCTCGGGTGCGGATGGAACTCCGGGATATCCCTTGGTGTCGGTCTATCTGACTGGTGCAGAACTGAAGGACGCTTTTGAGGTGGATGCCTCGGTTGCACCCTTGATGTCCGGTGTGCAGCTATATGGTTCCGGTATGACCTGGAGTTATAACACCAATCGTATGATTTTTAACAAGGTTTACGATTGTGCACAGGTGTTGGAAGACGGCACAGAAGTTAAGCTGGAAAAGGATAAGCTTTATCGGGTTGTTACTGGCCTTTATTCCGCCCAGATGCTGGGGACAGTCAAAGAAAAATCCTTTGGGCTGCTGAGTATCATTCCCAAAGATGCTGAGGGCAACGTGATTACGGACTTTGAAGCATATATCGTTAAGAACGATAACGGCAGTGAGGTCAAGGAATGGTATGCGTTGGCTTCCTATCTGGATTATCTGAATCAGGTGCCGGAGAAGTATTCCGCGCCGGAAGGTCGTAAGATTGTCTATGCCTCTTGGAATCCTATTGAATTACTTAAGGCACCCAATTGGATTACGTTACTGGTACTGTTCTTGCTTCTGGTAATTATAGCGGTAATTATATTGGTCATACGCGCAATTGTGCGCCGCAAGAGCAGACGGCGTTACGGATACGGCAGGTATGGTACGCGCACATACCACGGGCGCCGCAGACGATAAAACAGAAAACGGTTCTCCGTTGGGTGAAAAATAACCCAACGGAGAACCGTTTTTGCTGTCAATTGGTTGCAATTAGATCCATGATCACGGCCTGGGCCAACAGAAAACCAG
>CAZDXX010000100.1:0-6096 GCA_964509595.1 uncultured Oscillospiraceae bacterium | reverse complement strand
CGAGGATGCCAAATCATAAGGGGGCCCCGGGAAAGGCGGCAGGCTTTTCTGGGGAGCGGCGCCGGGTGATTTCGTTTTCGTATTGTGACATGGAATGACCTCCATATACAATTAAAATGTATATAACAAAGTAGTAGAGACTACTATAACATAGTTTTTGGTGTGGAGCAAGAAAAAATGAAAAAATAATGAAAAAGGTGTTGACAAATGAGCCGGAGATAGCTATAATATCTTTTGTTGACCACGGACGATTAGCTCAGCTGGTATGAGCATCCGCTTGACGTGCGGGAGGTCATAGGTTCGAATCCTATATCGTCCACCATGAAAGCCACTTGCGAAAGCAGGTGGCTTTTCTTTTTTTATTTTGCACGCCGAACAGGGAGATTCTGCGAGTCGTTGCTTTTTTACGGGTGCTTTGTTATACTGAGGTCAATATACTTTAAACTATAGGAGGCCGCTATGAATAAAGTGGCATTTATCACCGGTTCCAGCCGTGGAATCGGGCGGGCAGTGGCCAAGGAACTGGCTCATCAGGGCTATGCGGTGGGCATCAACTACATTCAGGCAGCAGACAAGGCTGCACAACTGGTGGAGGAATTGACGGCCGATGGTTGTCAGGCCATGGCGGTCCAGGCAGACGTAGCCGATCGTCAGGCCATTACCGATGCCATCCGTACTGTGGAGGCGGCCTTTGGTCCGGTGACGCTGCTTGTAAATAACGCCGGTATCTCTCAACAGCATCTGTTTCAGGATGTGACGGACGAGTTCTGGCATCGGGTGTTTTCCGTGAATGTGGACGGGGCATTTCATACCATTCAGGCGGTGCTGCCCCGAATGATCCGGGAAAAGGCCGGCTGCATCATCAACATTTCCTCCATCTGGGGCCAGCGGGGGGCCAGCTGTGAGGTGACCTATTCTTCTACCAAGGCTGCTCTTATTGGTCTGACCCGCTCTCTGGCTATGGAGTTGGCTCCTTCGGGGATTCGGGTGAACTGTGTGGCTCCCGGTGTTATCAATACCGATATGGTTCAGGTGCTGGGAGAAGAGACGCTGCAGCAACTAGCGGAGGAGACTCCTGTTGGACGATTAGGTACCGCGGAGGACATTGCTGCAGCGGTGGCCTTTCTGGCAGATGACCGGGCCAGCTTTATTACCGGTCAGGTCATCACCAGCGACGGTGGGTTTATTCTGTAAGCAAATATATGATTCTTGGAGGGATCCCAATGATCCATGAAGTATTAACGGCAGCTCAGTTCGCTCCTGCATTGGCAGACAGCAGCGCTGTTCTGAAAACTTACGCCCGCCCCCAGGAAGGCTTCCTGGCGGAAGCTGACGGCCGTTGGGGTGTTATTGTTTTGCCCGGCGGCGGATATCAGGTCAACGCGAAAAGTGAAGGAGAACCGACGGCACTGGCCTTTCTGAACGCAGGTGTGCAGGCGTTTTTGCTGGAGTACAGTGTGGCACCTGCCCGTTGGCCGCAACAGCTGCTGGAGACCGCATCTGCCATTGCCTGGCTGCGCGCCAATGCGTCGAAATACGGTGTTGATCCGAATAAAATTGCCGTGTGCGGTTTCTCTGCCGGCGGACATCTGGCCGGCTGCGCGGCAAATTTGTGGAACCATCCGGTGATTGCGGAAAAGCTTGGCCTGACCGGCGAACAGGCTCGCCCTGATGCGGCAATTTTGAGTTATCCCGTCATTACTATGGGCGAGTTTGGCAGCGGGATGACCCGGAGCAACCTGTTTGGGGATGCACCGGTTGTGGAAGAAACTTCTCTGGAGAATAGTGTGACGGATCGCAATCCGCCGACATTTCTGTGGGCCACTTATACCGATGGGTCGGTGCCGGTGGAGAATTCCCTGATGTATGCCAACGCTCTGCGTGCCAAACATGTGCCTTTCGAGATGCACATTTTTAATAAGGGCCCGCATGCCATGGGGCTTGCCACCGGGGAGAGCGCATGGCAGGAAGATCATACAGATAGCCGAGCCTCTGCCTGGCATCCTCTCTGTGTCAGCTGGCTGAAGAATCTTTGCTAGGGCGAAGATGGTTGACACTGTGTTGGATATTTTTTGTCAACTTGACATTTTGACGCGCAGCGCAGGAGTATCTCGGATGGGATTCATAGCGATATGATCAATGCCCCAATAAGCTGCAGATTGAACGGGAAAGTCCTTGCAGCGCCAAAGAAAGAACTGTTTGTGGGGACTAATTGGAGAAGAACAGCGAGCAGCTCCATAGTCTTGGTTCTGAGCAGCAGGAAATTTGCTTTTTAGGTGAACGGAATGCAGACTACCGTGGACTGCTTGTGTGAAATCCTGAAAAAAGCACAAAAAGAGAATAAAACAGGCACTTTTCGTCAAAAGTGCTACAAACAAGGCCGCAGTATTTGCGGCCTTGTGCAATATTTGGGTTGACAAATTTTATTTTGAAGCATATAATTGTCAACAATCCAAAGGAGGTAATTGGAAATGAAAAAGATTCGTGTTTTAGCCATGATTATGGCACTGGTTCTGTGCTTCGGCCTGCTGGCCGGCTGCGGCAGCGACAAGAAGGACTCTGCCGACGAGAAGATCACCATCGCGTTCATCGGCAACACCACTGGTGACTACGCTCAGTACGGTATCCCCGTGCGTAACGGCGCCATGCTCTACATCGATCAGCTGAATGCCAAGGGCGGCATCAACGGTAAGCAGATCGAAGTTCTGGAGTATGACGACAAGGGTGACGGCGTGGAAGCTGTTAACTCCTTCAACTTGGCTATGGACAAGGACATCACTGCTGTCATCGGCTCCGTCCTGACCGGTCCCACTATCAGCCTGGCTGACGCTACTTATGAAGTTAACATGCCCCAGATCACCGCTTCCGCCACCGCTGCAGGTGTTACCGTGATGGAAGACGGCTCCGTCCGTGCCAACGTGTTCCGTTCCTGCTTTATCGACCCCTTCCAGGGCGAGAAGATGGCCGACTACGGCTATAACAAGCTGGGTGCCAAGACCGCTGCTATCCTGTATGAGAGCGGCAGTGACTATTCCGAAGGCCTGAAGGACGCTTTCGTGGCCAAGGCTGCTGAACTGGGCCTGAAGATTGTTGCTACCGAGGCTTTTGCCACCGGCGACAAGGACTTTAACGCTCAGATGACTAAGATTGCAGGCACCAACCCTGATGTGGTCTTCATGCCCGTCTACTACGGTGAGGCCGGTCTGGCTATCACTCAGGGCCGTCAGGCAGGTCTGACTGCCACCGTTCTGGGCGGCGACGGCTTCGGCGGTATCAAGGAATATGCTTCCGCTGAGGATCTGGAAGGCACCGTTTACTGTTCCGGCTACGCTCCCGGCACTGAGTCCGTGGCTCAGTTCGAGGCTGACTATCAGGAAACTTATGGTGAAGCAGTCCCCAACATGTTTGCTCCTCTGGCTTACGACGCTGCCATGCTGATGTGCGAGGCTCTGGCTGTTGCTGAGGAGAAGGGCCTGGAGGCTGGTTCCGATGAGTATAAGCAGGCTGTCATCGATGCGCTGGCTGCAACTGCCGGTATCGAAGGCATCACTGGTTCCTACACCTTCAACGAGACCAACGACCCCATCAAGTCTGCTGCTATGATCGAGCTGCAGGGTGGTGAGGAGAAGTTCACCGAGCTGTACTAATCCAAAGCGCAACTGAAACGAGGCCCATGCGGGGGGAAGCTGTTCTTCCCCCCGCATTTGTCCTTACATAAACATGTTTTGTATGTCGGATGTCCGATGGATGCTCCCACCGGAGTGTCCTTTGTGTGGAGGTATCCACCGGCTATCCGCAAACGATGTTTGCAGAAAAAAGAAAGGACGTGAAAGATATGGATTTGTCTTACGTCTTAGGTCAGGCTATTAACGGCTTGCAGTTGGGTTCCATTTATGCACTGGTAGCCTTGGGTTACAGCATGGTGTATGGTATCATCCTGCTGCTGAACTTTGCCCACGGCGATATCATCATGGTGGGCGCATATGTGACCTTTTACGCGGCAATCCGCTTCCAGCTGAATCCCATTCTGGCTGTTGTGTTGGCGGTTGTGATATGTACTCTGTTGGGTGTGGTCATTGAAAAGGTGGCCTACACGCCCCTGCGATCCGCACCTCGTCTGAGTTTGCTGATCACCGCCATTGGCATTTCCTTCCTGTTGGAGAATGGTGCCCAGCTGGTGTTTGGCGCCGACACCAAGAGTATGGTTAAGGAACCCCTGATCTCCGGTAGTGTTTCTTTTGCCGGAGCGACCGTCAGCCTGTCTGCATTGATCACCATTGCCGTGTCTATCGTGGCCATGGTAGGGCTGACCTTCTTGGTCCAGAAGACCAAGCTGGGCAAGGCTATGCGTGCCGTTTCTGAGGATATGGGTGCAGCTCAGCTGATGGGTATTTCCTTGAATAAGACCATTTCCTTCACCTTTGCTGTGGGCTCTGCCTTGGCTGGTATCGGTGCCGTGTTACACATTGGCTCCTACTTCCAGGCCAGCCCCATGATGGGATCCATGCTGGGCCTGAAGGCCTTTGTCGCTGCCGTTTTGGGCGGTATCGGATCAATTCCCGGCGCCATGATTGGCGGCTTTGTTATTGGCATCGTGGAGACGCTGGTCACAGCCGCCGGTCTGTCCACCTGGAAGGACGGCGTGGTATTCGCCATTTTGATCGTTGTGTTGTTGGTCAAGCCCACCGGCATTCTGGGCCGACCCATGACAGAGAAAGTGTAAGGGGGTGCCGAGAAATGAAAACGAAACGCATCCCCATGCCTGCCCGTTACGGCATTAACTTGGTGTTGGCTGTGGCCCTTTGGGCTGTGCTTGCGCTGCTCATTAACACCGGTGTGATCACCAATTACTGGTCTGGCATTTTGGTAACGGCGGGTATCAATATTATTCTGGCAGTCTCCCTGAACGTAGCCACCGGTTATCTGGGTCAGCTGCCTCTGGGACATGCCGGCTTCATGGCGGTAGGCGCCTATGCCGGAGGCATCTTTATGAAGGCCACTCCGCTGTATGATCTGCTCCGGGCAGGCAATACGGTGGCTGCCATCCCCTACATCATTCTGGCTCTTGTGATTTCCGCCGTTGTGGCCGGTATTTTCGGCGTGATTATCGGCATTCCTGCCCTGCGTTTGAAGGGCGACTATCTAGCCATTATCACCCTGGGCTTTGGTGAGATTATCCGTGTTGTTCTGACGAACATTGATTCGGTGCTGGGTTTTGAGTTCACCTACGGTGCAGCTGGTCTGAAGCAGGTGCCCAAGATTTCCAGCTTTAATCTGGTGTTTATCTGTGTAGCCCTGACCTGTCTAATTGTTCATATGGTTATGAAGTCCCGCCACGGCCGTGCGATTCTGTCCATTCGCGAGAACGAGATTGCCGCCGAAAGCTGCGGTGTTCAGACCACTTACTACAAGACCATGGCCTTTGTTATGTCCGCGGCCCTTGCCGGTGTTGCTGGCTGTTTGTATGCCGGTTATCTGGGGTCCCTGTTCCCCTCCACCTTCAAGTTCATGAAGTCTATCGAGATTTTGGTCATGGTGGTTCTGGGCGGCATGGGTTCCATGCTGGGCTCGGTCATCGGTGCTACCGTGCTGACCTTCATCTCCGAGTTGCTGCGCTCGGTGGGCGATGCCCGTATGGTGGTCTATGCCCTGTTGCTGGTCATCATGATGATTTTCCGTCCCAAGGGATTGTTGGGAACCTATGATTTCTCTATGTCCCGTACGCTGGAAAAGCTTATGAATCATAAGAAAAAGCAAAAGAAGACCGGGAAGGAGGCGGAATCCAAATGAGCGGAACCCATCGTCGTATTCCTGAGACCAAGCTGGTCCCGGTACCCAACCCCAACATTATTCCGGAGCGAGATGTAGACAAACATCCCATTCTGGAGGCCCGCCACCTGGGCATTGACTTCGGTGGTCTGACAGCTGTCAATGACTTCAACATCGCCATCGGTCGTACCGAGATCTGCGGCTTGATTGGCCCCAACGGTGCCGGCAAGACCACCGTGTTCAACCTGCTGACCAAAGTGTATCAGCCTACTAAGGGTACGATCCTGCTGGACGGTACTGATACCCATAACATGAACACCGCGCAGG
>CAZDXX010000099.1:0-6135 GCA_964509595.1 uncultured Oscillospiraceae bacterium | reverse complement strand
GCGGCCGGTGGTGGAGCTGACGGTGCTGGCCCTGATCTCCGGCGGGCATATTCTGATCGAAGACGTGCCGGGCGTGGGGAAAACCAGTCTGGTGTCCGCTCTGGCAAAGACCGTAAGCTGTGAATTCCGTCGGATTCAGTTTACGCCGGACGTCATGCCTTCGGATATTACCGGTTTTTCAATATATAACCAGAAAACCGGTGAATTTGAATTCCGCCCCGGCGCAGTCATCAGCAATATCGTGCTGGCGGACGAAATCAACCGGGCCTCCGCCAAGACCCAGTCCAGTCTGCTGGAAGCGATGGAAGAACGCCAGATCACGGTGGACGGCACCACCATGAAGCTGGAGGAGCCTTTCATGGTCATGGCTACCCAGAATCCTCTGGAGTCTTACGGTACCTTCCCGCTGCCCGATGCACAGACCGACCGTTTCTTTATGCGTCTGAGCTTGGGCTACATGACCCGTGAGCAGGAGATGGGGGTCATTTCCCGTGCATCCACGGTCAACATCGTGGAGTCTTTGGAGCAGACGGTTTCTGCTGAGGATACCCTGTATGTCCGCAGTGCCTATGTGGATGCGAAGGTGTCTAAGGATGTTTTGGGCTATATGATGGACATCATAGAACATACCCGTACGGCCAACAATTTTGTGACCGGCGTGTCTACCCGCGGAGCTATGGCGTTGTACAAGGCCAGCCAGGTGACAGCACTGCTGAATGGACGCGACTATGTTATTCCGGAAGATGTGAAGCATGTGGCACCCCACGTGCTCAGTCACAGAATTTCCAATGACGGTGCCAAGCTGGTCGACCAGATCCTGAAGGATGTGGCTGTGCCCATGGAAAATAACGTATGATCGTATTTCTGATTATTCTCGTTGCCCTTGCATTGGTGCTGCAGAAGGTACTGATCGGAAAAGATCTGGAGTGTATCGAAGGCGACCACCGGCCTGATGTGCAGGTGGTCGAGCCGGGGGAACCCTTTCATGTCCGGGTGTCCCTGAAGAACAAAAGCCGGCGATTTGTGCCCTTTCTTCGGGTCTGTGAGCGATTTGAAGAAGGAATCGAACCGGTGGAATGTGAGGCGGCCCGAGACGTTCGTGGTGCCAGCCACATAGAGTTCACCACGTGGCTGCGTCCAAAACAGAGCCTGACACGACAGATTCCGGCGGTGATACATCGCCGAGGCAGGTATTTGCTGCCTCAGTTTCAGCTGTACAGCGGTGACTTTTTGGGTTTGAACGAGCAAATGACGACGTGCGGCCGATTCAATGAGGTCGTGGCAGCCCCCAAAGAGATCGCCATGGAGCGTCTGAACGATATGTTTGGCGGCTTCATGGGTGAGGTATCTGTTAACCGCTTTATTCTCGAAGATCCGGTTCTGACCTTGGGGTATCGGGAGTACACCGGACGGGAGCCCATGAAAATGATCTCCTGGTCACAGAGTGCGCGCACCGGTGACCTGATGGTCAAGAAATACGACTATACGATGGAACCGACGGTGGCAGTACTGCTCAATGTGGATGCCGGTCAGGAGAACCAGGACGAACTGCTTGAGGTTTGTTTCTCTCTGGCTCGAACCGTTTGTTCCATGCTGGAACGGCGTGGAGTAAAGTATTCCTTTACATCCAACTCTGTTCTGGCCGGAGCACCGTTGGATCCCGGCGCTACGGGCGAGGGCCTGGGTCAGCGGCACTACATGGGCATTCTGGAACATCTGGGCAGAGCCACCCGTACCTGCAACGTTTCTATGGAGCGCCTTTTGGAGAAAGAGGCCAACCGCGGAACAGCGGCCGGCCGGATTCTGATCACGCCCGGCGGCGAGCATGAAGCCGTGCGCGCTGTGAATCGTCTGCGTGAAGCGTCCAGCGGCAATTTGCTGGTACTGCGAGCATCGGAGGTGGCGTCATGGTGATCATGAACATACTTCGCATGCTGGTCGATGTATCCTTTTTCAGTGCATTTGCCGGTCTCGTTGCGGTGAAATTCGGCGGAACCGGAGCATTTTGGGGCATGTTGATTCAGTGCTTGTGCTTTGGCCTGTCCTATTTGGGACGGGACAAGCGGGCGCTGCGAATGCTGTCGCTGCTGCCCATTTGTTTGGGCTGGGTCATCCACCGCGGATCCCTGGCAGACTGCATTTTGATGATTCCGTCTGCGGCTTACGTGATCTGGCTGGTATGGAAAAATGATTATGCACTTGATCAGGATCGTCAGCGCCGATTGTTTGATGTATTCTGGAAAGTGCTTCTGGTCTTCACTTTGGTCGCGCTGTTGTTAGGCGGTGCGAAGGTGGTCTCTGCGGTGACAGTTCCGTACGCGCTTGTGATGCTGATCGGTTCGGTGCTGCTGCTGCGCGCGCTTCGGCACGATCCGAAGATCTACTGCCAGAAAAAGTATCAGCTCGTCAATATCTCTGCTGTTGTGGCGGTGATCGTTGCTGCCGGCCTTTTCAGTTCAAAGACCTTCCTGAATGCCTGCGCTGCCGTTTGGAAGGCATTCTTCGGTTATGTCATTCAGCCGATCATGGAATTCCTGCTGGATATTTTGCTGCTTGTGATTTGGGGAATCACCAAACTGTTTTCCGTGTTCTCGTTCGGAGAGAAAAAGGTGGAGACAGAGGAAACACCTCAGATGGATCTGACCGGTATGGAAGAGATCCTGGGCGAAGATATTCAGATGAAAGACCCCAGTGAGACCCTGCGCATATTGGGGATTATTCTTCTGGTGGCCGCGGTTATTTTGCTTCTGGTGCTGTTTTTCCGTTGGTTGAACAAACGCGACGGCTATGCTGCTGCACAAAATATGACGGAAGATGAGAGGGAAGTACTTTCGGTCAGCCGTCGGCAGACAAAGAAGCGGGAGACCTCTCCCGTGCGTAAAATTCGTGCGCAGTATCGCAGCTTTCTGAAGTGGTGTGCCGGATTGGGGATCAGGCCGGAACGCAGCAGTACGAGTCTGGATGTTCATCGACAGGTCGACGTGATCTCGGAACATGGTGCAGCATCGGAGCAGATTCGGGAACTGTATATCAAGGCGCGTTATGCTGAGGCTGCGGATCCGGACGGTGTGCGAAAGATGAAAGAACTCTGCAATGAAGTGAAAAAGGCAGAAAAGAAGTAAATACAATTTTGAAACACAAAACGGCATGGCTGTTCATTCCGAGCAACCATGCCGTTTTTGTACAATGTTTATGTGTTTTCTTGTGCAGCTTCTGTGTTGCGGAACAGAAGAGAGATACACCACACGGCGGCCAAACCGATCAGGGTGTAGATGACTCGGCTGATGGCACTGCCGGAGCCGCCGAAGGCAAATGCGACCAAGTCAAAACCGAAGATACCGATGGAGCCCCAGTTCAGACCGCCGACGATGGCGAGGACCAGAGCAATTTTATCGATGATCACGCGTGCTTCCTCCTTACATTGGTTCTGTGCGTAGTTTGTACGGTTGGAGGAAAAACATACGTTGGAAAATTTTTACGGAAGATCGAAATAGTTTCGCAGACACTGTTCGGTCTCTTCACCGAGAGCGATGGGCCGAGATTCAACGACCTGTCCATTCTGTTCAATGGTCAGAATGCCTCTGCGTAAAGAGATACGTCTTTCGGCCGTATGAGAAACACAGATCGGACGCATGGAGAACACGGTGTTTCCTTTTGCGGAAGCCCAGCGAAAGCGTTCGAAATAGTCGGACATTTTGCGAGGTGTCAATGCGATGGTGTACATGCGCTCAGGGTCTTTGCCGGGGTGTTGACGCATGATGTCAGCTGTTTCTGCATCTTTGAAGTCCATAAAATAATCAATGCCGTTTGCATGAGTGATCTCCGTGCCGACCTTGATGGGCGGTACGTAGGAATCTCCAAACCCAACGTCGACAATGTAGTCGCAATCGTCGAAGCGGACAAGCGTGGCAACGTGGGAGAACATGTTTTCTCCCGGCTGCACGGATCCGGAGATCTGACAGGCATCAAAGCCTATAGCGGTCAGCAGGTAATAAAATGAGGTGTTCAGTTCGTAGCAAACGCCGCCCCGGTTTCGGCAGACGATTTTATCAAACAGAAAGTCCCGTTCCAGATTTGGAACAAAGGCATCGCCCAGCAAGTCCAGATTTTCAAAGGGAACATGATAGATATGTGCCTGATGGAGCGCAAGCAGTGTTTCTGCACAGGGAGTCATGTTGCTTGGATAGTCCAAATGCTTCAGATATTCGGAAACATATTGTTCGTTGGATACGGGCATACGCGGTCACCTCAAATCATCATTGCTATTTTTGTAAAATAAAAGGAAACAGCAGGTCGATACAATGGTATCGATCTGCTGTTCTTTGGTGCGGGCGACGGGACTTGAATGGGCGAGGTTAGTTGTCACGCCTTTTCACTTCTTGCCGCAAACCATTGAAAACACAAGGTTTTTCACCGATACCACTTTTCGCATTCTGCCGTTTCTTAACACAACTTTTCACATTAATAACGGACAAATAACGGACAAAAATTGGGGGGACATTTCAATAATGATAATAGCAGATTTAAGGCGAATGTCAATGGCATATAACAAGCAAAGAGCCGGGGCAAGTACCCCGGCTCTGGTTGTGTTTATGCGTGTTTTGTTGCCAACAGATCAGCAACAGCTTCGCTGGCCTTGAGAAAGCTCTGGAGGAGCGGACTGCGCCTTGGTCGGTGTGCAAGACCGTACCTGCAGTCTGCTCCTTCACATTTTTTACGCGTTTGCATAGTTGATCCAACACAGAAACAACGCCAGATCGAGCGCACAATTCGAAAGCTAAAGCGTGAGAGAGCGGCCTATGAACAGGCGGGGCTACAGAGGATGCCCAAGATGTTTCTATCCGTATACGGCGTTTAAATGCGGAATACAAGGCCTTTAGCGAGGCGGCGGGATTGCCGCTGCAAAAAGAACGGATGAAAGTATCGTATATTGACGATGCATCAACGGCAAAGGCGGCAAAGTTGCTCGAAAAAAAGGCGGCAGCAGTTGAAAAAACACAAAAAACCGCTACAATAAAAGAAAGCAATGTGAAAGCCCGTCCAGAATTACTATCCGCAGAAAAGACTATTGAAAAAGCAAAGCAATTTGCGGCCGCACCGGAATATAAAAAAGTAAACTCCTTCCAAGAACTTAGAGCAGTCACCAATTCAAAGCTTGGATATGACGGTCTACCAAAAGTGGTTAGTGCTGATTCGTTTGAAAACATCGCAGCAGGAAAAACTCGTCTTTATCGCGGGGTTAAAGCAAGTGTGGATAAAACTGCAAAAGAGATTGCGGAAGAATTTAAGCGAGGGTCGCTTTGGACAGGAAATTCCGGGGGAGCTGTGTATGGAAACGGTGTTTATTTTACTGAAACAAAAGACCTCGCATTGAAAGATTATGCTGGAAATGGCGGGGCACTGATTGAGATGGTGCTTGACGGAACGTCGAGAATTGCGGACTACAAGACCATCTA
Organism: uncultured Oscillospiraceae bacterium; assembly: GCA_964509595.1. Taxonomy (GTDB): domain Bacteria; phylum Bacillota; class Clostridia; order Oscillospirales; family Oscillospiraceae; genus JAJPXI01. Next base: position 679 of record CAZDXX010000099.1, on the reverse strand, counting down.
TCAAGAGTTTTTAAACACAGGGATTCCCAAAAATTTTGGACAAAAAGAAGATTACGAATTAATTCTTGGAGACGTTGGGCAATACGCTGCAATCAAAGGATATGACGCAATAGCGCTGAATGGATTCCAGGACAAGGATTATTGGGTGTTGCTCAACAGAACAAAAGCAATTGTTAAGGAGTAAAAAATGGACTGTGCTGTACTTTGGGATCGCCTTGCCGGGGAAATTGTTGTTTATGTAGAAAACTACATTCTATTTAAAACTGGCGGCGCTAATTTTCGGTTGAACCCATCTTATCCGGTTGATTATGAAATTGAAAATGTCGAAGAAATAGTATCCGACAAATCTGTTGATGGGTATTTTGCGCACAAGATTTCTGGGTGCAGAGATGTAAACGAACTCCCAACGCACTTAAAAAAACTTGTTATGCAGTATCTTCCGCGCTTTCTTGCTAACCATCCCGAATACTCGAATGAGAAGTGCTTGACTATAAAATGAGTATTTCAACAAAAACAGATGAATGATGCAAAGGCCAATCACTCAGAATGGGAGGTTGGCTCTTTTTTATTCAAAAATATAGCCAAAAAAGCCATGCGTTTGGTTTATGGTGAGTTCATAAAACTGGCGACGGCCCTAAAACGGAGGTTTGTTATGTCTGAACCTATTGAAACCCCGGTA
>CAZDXX010000098.1:1618-6139 GCA_964509595.1 uncultured Oscillospiraceae bacterium | reverse complement strand
GCCGTCCTCAATAGGCAGACACATGCCGGGCATACCGGACATATCTTCTGCGATCGTAATGGCATCTGGCTTGACTTCACGAATCAGTTCGTTGGCCAGCTGCAGATAGGTCACTGCTTCGGTATGCGTGTTTAGAGAGAAATATTTATTATTGTCATCAAAATTGGTGCCGAGACCGTGGTCGTGGTACAGCATGGAGGTCACACCATCAAAGCGGAAACCGTCAAAGTGATACTCGGTCAACCAGAAGGCAAGATTAGATAAAAGGAAGTGGATGACTTCATCTTTGCCATAGTTAAAACACTTGGTACCCCATGCAGGATGATCACCCTTGGGACCGTCATGGAAGAACTGCCAGGTCGTTCCATCAAACATGTTGATGCCTTCTGCAGTGTTTTTTACTGCATGAGAGTGGACAACATCCAACAAAACACGCAGTCCCAGCTTATGGGCTTTGTTAATCAGGAATTTCAAATCCTCCGGTTTTCCGAACCAGCTGGACGCGGCATAGAAATTGGCCACTTGGTAACCAAAACTGCCATAATAGGGATGCTCCATAACAGCCATTAGCTGGATGGCGTTATAACCTGCTTTTTTTATGCGGGGGAGAATGTTCTGGGCAAATTCGCGATAAGTGCCCACTTTACCTTCTTCCTGAGCCATACCCACATGAGCTTCGTAAATATACAAAGATTGAGCGGGCTTGAAGTCCTGATCGGTCCATTCAAAGGTTTTCCAGTTGTCAACTACCTCGGCACACCATGTAACCTTGCCTTCATCTTGGACCACGCGGCGGGCGTAGAGGGGAATATGTTCCGTGCGGGTCAGGTTTGCGTCTACCACGGTTTTGACTTTACAACCGTCCCACAGAGCTTCGTTGCCATCCAAGATGATCTCCCAAACACCGTTATCAAGACGGCTCATAGGATGACCGGTCTGGTTCCAATCATTGAATTCGCCGGTCAGATAAAGCTGATGAGCACTTGGAGCCCATTCGCGGTAAACCCAGTATCCGTCATGATGATGGATACCGAAATAATGATGTGCGTTGGCAAAATCCTTCAGGGTACCGCCTTGAGATAAAAGGCGGCTCTTGGTGCTGTGGTAAAGATTCGTGCGCAGATCGATGTCGCGCTCGAACGATTTTAATTGAGGGTTCAATTCTAAAATTCGATACATTTTTCCACCTTCCTAGAAAAAATTTTGCAAATCAAAAATTTAAAACAAGGTTCAATCAGTCAAACAAATATTTGTAAGATGCGTAATGACTGCCTGCATCTGAGGGGAGACCCATTTATCACGGTGGTGCAGAAGCTGTTTCCATAGCTCGGGTTCGTACCCGGGAACATTTAACCTTGTGATGGAACCTCTTTGGACTGCGTCTTCCGAGATGTAGTCCGGAAGAATGGAAATGCCGATATCTTTTTCAACCAGTTCACAAATAATATCAGCATGTCCGATTTCTAAAATTGGCTTTAATTCAATATTATCTCGTGCCAACAATTCGTCCATCAAACGGCGATAACTCATTCCTTTTTCTGTTAAGAAAAATGGATGTGGCAGCAGATCCTCTATCGAGAGAGGTTCTGCTTGAGCAAGAGGATTATTTGATGAACACACAAAATGTACCCCGACTTTTTCCTCGCTGGCAACCACATAGTTCGTATTGTAAATATGATTGTCCAACGTACAGACAATGTCTACTTCGTTATGGTCCAGCAAACGGAACATTTCGTCGGTGCCCGCAGTCATGACTTTAAGTGAAATGTGGGGATATTTTTCGTGGAACTCAGAAAAACCTCTGCTGATGAGCGGGGAACACATGGAGTCCGCCATTGCAAGGCGAATTACGCCACGAGGCTCATTTGAATTATTGGACTCCAGCGTCATTTCCTGACACATATGACAGATACGCTGAGCATAAGAGAGGAGATTTCGCCCCTTATCAGTCAAGCGAACGGTGTGACCAATGCGGTCAAACAGCCTGATACCAAGCTCGTTTTCCAATTGTTTGATTTGGATCGAAATTGTAGGCTGAGAATATCCGAGAATTTCACCGGCCCGAGTGAAGCTGCCTGATTCGGCGACTTGGATAAATGTGTTCAGACTTTTTAGATCCATAATTTTTCTTTCTCCGTTAAATGAATTGTATAATATCGGGAACTGTTTCGGCGATGTATGTAGCTCCGGCGTGCTCCAGCTCTTCGCGGCTGCCGTAACCATAAAGAACGCCGATGGAATCCAATCCGACTTGTTTTGCGCCTAAAATATCGTGCTCGCGATCACCAACCATGACCACATCGGAAAGTTCCTCGATCCCATAGCTTTCTAAAGCGTAATAAATAACATCGGCTTTCCTGCACCTGCGCTCATCCATGGAAGCACCTGCTACGAAATCAAAGTATGTATCAAGGTGAAAATGGCTTAAAATTGTTTTTGCAAATTCTTCCGGCTTTGATGTGGCGAGAATAATTGTTTTTCCACGTTCTTTCAGTGATTTCAGCAACAGGTCAATGCCGTCATACAGTTCATTCTCGAAGATGCCTTTTTCACGAAAATACTCTCGAAAACGTTCAATCGCCAGTTTGCTGTCCTCTTCGGAAAACCCATAAAAATTCCGGAAGGAATCCTGAAGCGGTGGGCCAATAAACTTGTAAAGGGATGTACGATCTTCAACGTGAATATCCCAATAGCGTAATGCATGCGCGGCGGAATTGGTGATTCCAAGGCCGGGGTCGGTTAAAGTTCCGTCTAAATCAAAGAGTACAGTGTTGTACATATAATCCGCCTCCATGATAGAATTTTAAAGCTTTTTCATATGTGCGTCAATGCCGAATTTGAGGCGTATAAAATATCTGCAATTTTGACAAAAAGCAAATCAAAGCACAGCTCGTTGACACCGTCAGTTTCTGCAATTATAATGATTCTAAATGACGAAAAAACGAGTAAGGTGGATTCTGATGTATAATTTTTTTGTGGATGAAGGTTGCCGGCTGGACGATCGGTTTATAATCGGTGGAAGTGACTACAATCATATTCGAAATGTACTTCGTATGCAGCCGGGTGATAAGTTTTTGATAAGCTGCAATGGGGTCAGCAGTCTGTGCAGCCTGGAGCGTTTGGAAGAAGAAACGGTAATTGCACAAATTATGGAAGAAGATTATCAAAGCACAGAACTTCCGGTAAAAATCTATTTGTTTCAGGGCCTTCCAAAGAGCGATAAAATGGAGTTGATCATACAAAAAACTGTGGAGCTGGGCGTTGCCGGAATTATTCCGGTAGAAATGAAACGTTGTGTGATGAAACTGGAGGAAAAGAAGAAAAAGAGCCGCCAGCAGCGTTGGCAGGCGATTGCAGAAAGCGCAGCAAAACAGAGCAAACGCAACGTGATTCCTGAAGTATTCGATGTATTGAATTACAAGCAAGCGATGGAAAAAATCAAGGAGATGGATCTTTTTTTGGTCCCTTATGAAAACGAACGCGGAATGGGCGCAACCTGTGATACACTGAAGAAAATCCAACCCGGAATGAATGTAGGTATTCTGATCGGCCCGGAGGGTGGGTTTGATCCTAAAGAAGTCACTCAAGCACAGGAAGCAGGCGCTGAAATTGTTTCATTGGGAAAACGAATTTTGCGCACCGAAACAGCGGCACTTACCGCTGTTGGAATGTGTATGCTTCACGTTGAGATGAATTTTGAGAATAAAAACCAGTAAATATGTAATGTATCAAGGAACGAAACCTTGAATGAAAATCTGAGTTTCCGGTTTAAGCCGGCTTTGCGGGGCGAAATTCTTTTGTTATAAATATTTATTCAAAATTTTTTGAAATTTATTCGACAATAAACTGTATCCATGGTACACTAAAGACAAGGAAAGAAGGGCGGTGTGTTGTATCAAAAAGAAATTATGGCCTCTCGACGCGAAGGCAGTTTCTAATTTAATTATTGTCCTGATTGGTATACTGTTTTATGTGTTGTTGATGAACTTTGGTGTTGTTCGCGAGAAGATCAATATGTTCTTCGGCGTAATCGAACCATTCATCGCCGGATTTGCTGTGGCATATTTGTTGAATACACCTGTTCATTTTTTTGAACGTAAAGTGTATCGAAAACTGCGCTGGAAACGAGGTTTATCAATAGCTACGGTATATCTGCTGGTTATTATCATTTTTGTCGTTTTGATTGACATGATTTTACCACAGGTTACCGAGAGTGTTGTCACGCTGATCAACAATTTGGAAGGCTATTTGTCTAATTTAAATGCCTGGGTCGATAGTTTGGTCGTGCGTTTTGATCTTGAAAACGCAGAGGGAATCGATGCAATGATGGTTTCCTATGAGGACCTGATAAGCAGAGTTGCAAAGATGGTTTCCGCTGCAATTCCGCAACTGTTGAATTTTGGTGTTGCAATCGGAAACGGTGTTGTTACCGCCATTACAGCATTTATTTCGTCTGTCTATATGCTTTCCGGCAAAAGTAAGTTGAAGATACAAATCAAAAGCGTTCTGTTTGCACTCTTT
>CAZDXX010000098.1:0-1608 GCA_964509595.1 uncultured Oscillospiraceae bacterium | reverse complement strand
AAGACAGAAAAAGTGGAGCGTGTTTTAACGATCAGCCGTCGAGCAAATGCAATTTTTGTTGGCTTCATTAACGGAAAAATAGTTGATAGCGCGATCATCGGTGTTCTCTGTTTTATTCTATGTTCCATCTTCCGAATTCCGTTGGCACTTTTGATCAGCCTTATTGTTGGCATTACAAATGTAATTCCATTTTTCGGGCCCTTTATCGGCGCTATTCCTTCGATCATGATTCTTCTCATTGTCGATCCGTTATCTGCATTGAAATTTACGGTTCTCATCATTCTTCTTCAGCAATTTGACGGCAACATCCTTGGCCCGAAAATCCTCGGTGATTCGACGGGTATTTCTGCGATTTGGGTTCTTGTTGCTATTGTTGTTGGCGGTGGATTATTTGGCTTCGCCGGAATGCTCCTTGGTGTCCCGACCTTTGCGGTGATTTACATGCTCACAAAAGAGTATGTTGCCGCTAAACTTGCCAAAAAAAATATTGACGGTGAGGGCAAACCGCTTCCCATAGAAAATGAATTGCAGTGAATAAAAGCGATGACTGATTTTTTTCAGTCATCGCTTTCATTTTCAAGTTTGTTTCGATCGATAATTGTAATGGAACGATATCCCGTTTTTAAAATTCCTTTCCGAGAAAAGTCAGACAATAGACGACTAACAGTGACTCGGCTGACTCCGATTGCAAAACCGAGTTCTTCATGTGTGCAGGGGAAGGGGATGTTTTCTTTTGCATGGGCAAGAAAGTGGCGTGCCAAACGTTGGCTCGCTGGGAGAAATGTTGCCTCGTCAACATGCTGAGAAAGCATCCGAACTGTTCGGGCGAGATATTGAAGCATTGGATATGCTAAATCGGGGTGCTGGCGAAATGTTTCGTCCAGCATGTTTTTTGTAATAGAAATTACTTCACAGTTGGTTACTGCGACGCCTGAAGAAACTCGGGGGCATTCATCAAAAAAAGAAGCTTCTCCCATTAAATCGCCCGAGTGATGTATTGTGAGGATTCGCTCTCCGCCATCGGGAGAACTGATATAGCTTCGGGCGGTTCCGTGCAATAAATAGTAAAATTCATTTGCGGATGCACCTTGAAGATAAATAACTTGTCCTGCGGCATAGTGTTTCGAATGTCGTCCTTCGGCAAGCGGGGAAAAAATACTCAAAACAATCACCTCGTCACATAGATTGTATCACATGTAACATTCTTTTGGCAATAAATTTGGCATACTTATTGCAATAATTTATTTAGGAGGCATGCTCACGATGGGAATGACCATGACCCAAAAAATTCTGGCTAAGGCTGCCGGGCTGGCTTCGGTTGAAGTTGGTCAGCTGGTAGAAGGAAAACTTGCTCTGGTGATGGGTAACGATATCACCGCTCCTGTTGCCATTACTGAATTCGAGAAAGCTGGATTGACTCAGGTTTTTGATAAGGAAAAGATTGCAATTATTTTGGATCACTCCACTCCTTGCAAAGATATCAAGACAGCCGAGTTGTGCGTGATTGCTCGTGATTTTGCAAAGAAGTATGGAATCACTCATTTCTATGATACCGGCAAGGCGGGTATCGAGCATGCGCTGGTTCCCGAAAAGGGTCTGTGTGCTCCT
>CAZDXX010000097.1:0-6176 GCA_964509595.1 uncultured Oscillospiraceae bacterium | reverse complement strand
TGACCTATATGTTCGTGACCCATGACCTGTCCGTTGTGCGCCATATCTCTGATGATATCAGTGTTATGTACCTGGGTCAGCTGGTGGAGACCTGCACCAGCCGTGGCCTGTTCGCAAAGCCCTATCATCCCTACACCAAGGCTTTGCTCAGCGCGATCCCCAGCACCGACATGGATCATCCCATGCAGCGTGTTCAGCTGAAGGGCGAGATCACTTCGGCCATCAATCCCAAGCCCGGCTGCCGTTTTGCTCCCCGTTGCCCCTACGCAACTGAGGCATGTCAGCAGCCCCAGATTCTGCAGGAAGTGGAGCCCAATCACTTTGTTTCCTGCTGCCGCGTGAAGGAAATCAACGGCCTGTAAAATAGTATTTTCTCTTCCCCTATTCTTGTGTTACCGGAGGTCGGAAACGGCCTCCGGTAACCAAATATGACGAAAGTAAGGTATGTAAACAATGAATAGTCATATTTTACACGTGACCTGCCTGACTGACAATTTCCCTGATGGGCAGAAGATCACCGGGGCGCGCCTGCAGTACGACCGTCCCATTGACGGTCGCTGGATCACCCCTGCGGCATTTTGGGTAAAGGATCATCGTATCACCGGAATCGCGGTGGAGGGAGATATGGTCACCCTGTCTTTCGACATTATGCAGCCCGCTGCAAGCATTATCCCCGCACCCGGACCCAAGCCCAACGGCGATAAGCCTGTGATCAATCAGCCGCCCAAGGGCCCCATGGGTGGTCCTCCGAGAAATATGCCTGCCACAGAGCGTAAGCCTCTTGTGGTTGAGGTGGCCCAGATTTCCGAGATCAAGGCCATGGACGGCGCCATTCTCCCCCCCGATGAGGATATCGTCATTTCCACCGAGGCATATGAGCCCGTTGTCTGTGAATTCCAGCAGGGCGAGTATGAGGGCATTCCTTACAACCTGTACATCCCCAAGGAATATGACGGCACCAATCAGCTGCCGCTGGTTATGTTCATCCACGATGCCGGCCCCTGCGGTCCGGATCCCAAGATCACCCTGTCTCAGGGCAGCGGTGCCATTTCCTTTGCCTCTCCCGAGTGGCAGGCAGAGCATCCCTGCTTTGTTCTGGCACCCCAGATCGACCGAACGGTCCACCTGACCAACGACGGGTTCCAGGCTTCTGAGGAGCTGTTTACCATCAAGGCTTTGCTGGATGACGTGGTGGAGCGCTACAACGTGGATAAGAAGCGCATTTATACCACCGGCCAGTCCATGGGCTGCATGGCATCCTGTGAACTGAATATCCGTTATCCGGACTACTTTGCGGCCTCTCTGCTGGTGGCCGGCCAGTGGTCTCCCGAGCGTATGGCTGAGAAGTGCACCGGCTGCAAGTTCTGGATCCTGGTGTCCGAACACGATGCCAAGGCATTCCCCGGCATGAACGCCGTGACCGAAGCCCTGGAGGGTACCGGTGTAAAGATCGGCCGCTACTGGTGGGACGCCAAGGAAAGTGCCGAGCAGCTGAGTGAGTATGCCCGCGAAGCCATGAAGGATGACGTGCAGGTACGCTACACCGTGTTCCACGGCAGCAGCGTGGTACCTGCTCACAAGACCGACAATCCCGGTAGCAATCACACCTCTACCTGGAATGTGGTGTATCCGATCAAGGGCGTGCGTGAGTGGCTTTTCTCTTGTGTGAAGAACTGAATTAACACAGAAAACCGCTGCGGCCTTTTTTAAAAGACCGCAGCGGTTTTTTATAATTGGTATTATCGAATTTCGTGTCCGCCCTCAGGTGGGACAGTGTCATTGGGGATGTCTGCGTATTTCATCTTCTTCTCGATCCGGAATACCGCGAAAACAGCAGCAGCTGCAACCAGATCCAATCCGACATTGAGCAGCTGCAGCAGGGGTTGATCCCCCAGATTTAGAATGATGTATACGACCGTGGACAGGGCAGTGGCGGCCAACAAAATGGAGAAGACCAGAGCGGTGTACCGAAGATAGACGGAACTGCAGCGGTGCTCCCACAGCGTCATCTTCCGGGGCGCTTTGGCATAGCTCACAAACATCCAGGCCATGACGAAGATCATAATGGTGGCCGGCAGGCCGAACAGTGCCACGTACCAGCAGTAATTGCTGCCCACACGTTGGCTCATGGCAAAGGCAAACAACGCAACTGCCAATGCGATGAGCACTCCGTAGAGAATGCGATACAGCACATAATCACGGGTGGATACATCCTGGCGAATCCAGGGCGCGGTATACACACGCTCGATCTTAAAGGGCTTGCCGGGTCGGTCGATGCGCACTTCGGTCCATCCGCGCCAGTAGGAGTGGTAAAAGCTGCTTCGGGTGACGCCCATGTTCTTGTCCAGATAATCCATGTTTCCTTCGGCGTCGTTCCAGGAGGTGCGTTCCTTTCCGCGAACACCGTATATGTCATTGCCGCGATTCCATTTTTTCCGTTGGAACAGTCCTTGCCGTTCGCTGTTCCGCATTTCACTTTTGAAAAAATCTCCAAAGAGGCCCATATGAATTCTCCTTGCGTGTAAGCATTATGTTTCAATTCAGTATAACAAATCGCTGTATGTTTTTCAAATACAGATTTCCATACAGAATACCACTGGTGTTCGCTGGCCTTTTATGGTAAAATAATGAAAAAAATAATTTGGTCGACGTTTTAAACCAAAAAAAGAATGGAGAGATGCTGTATGAGCACCAATAAACTGTTCGCCGGCGCCGGTTCCGCGCCGATTTGTTTCTCTCAGGACCTGTTTCCTACGGAGGGATTTCAGGCGATCCATGACGATCCCTGTGTCCGCGTGCTGCTGCTTGACTGCGGTGTGCGAGTAGCGATCGCCTGCGTGGAACTGGTCATGCTGCCCGGAGAAGAAATCGACGTGGTAAGAAAGCTGATCCGTGATCTGACGAAGACAGAATACGAAAACATCTGGGTGCATGTCACCCATGCAATCACGACTCCCCATGCCCCCCATGCGCCCAAAGGTATGGGCGGTGTTGATCTGGAGATCAGCGAAGAGGAAAAACAGATTCTGGATCGCAAAATCAAACTGTTCAATACCAACGTGGAAGAGGCCGTTGTCAAGGCAGCGCAGGGAGCGGTCGATACCTTCCGTGCCGCCAAAATGGGTGTGGGTACGGGCGAATGCCATGTAAATGTCAACCGTGATGTTTCCACGCCTTACGGCTGGTGGATCAACTTTAATCCTGACGGCCCGTCCAATCACACCGCGACCATTTTGAAATTTGTGGATGAAGCGGAACAGAACATTGCGGCTCTGATCAGTTACGGATTAAAGCCTTGCGCCATTGACAATTCCGAGATGGGCGCGGGCACCCGCCTGGTTTCTTCCGATGTGCCCGGCCTTGCCTGTGCGCTTTTGGAAGAGAAGCTGGGCGCGCCCTGCCTGTTTGCCATGAGTGCCGCGGGCGACCAGGTACCGCTGGAGCAGGCCTGGTATGCGGTTGTGAACGAAGACGGTACGGTCGGCGAGGTGGATAACGGCGTACAGGTCGGTCTTGAGATCGTGGATCGCCTTGGTCACCAAATGGCCCGGGAGCTGGAACCTGTGCTGGAGCAGACGGTCTGCGATCAGAGCGCTCCTGAAATTCGGACAGGTCAGGGCGGTATCGAGTGGGAAGGCAAGACCCGCAATAAGATGGAGCCCACCCTGAAGGCAGAGTATACCCCGAAGGGGACGCAGAAGGTGGATGCGCAGGTCATAGCGATCGGCGATGTTGCGCTTGTGGGCGTAAAGCCGGAAGTCAATGCGATTACCGAGGCGCGGCTTCAGGAGGCATCTCCCTATGCCCATACGCTGCTGATGTCCATGGTCAACGGCGGTATGAAGTATATGCCGGATATGGCGTCTTACGAGAACAGCACCTGGGAAGCGCTGACTTGTGCCTTGATGCCCGGAGCCGCTGAAGCATGGACAAAGGAAGCTGTGGCAGTTCTGGAGCGCGTGAAGCAGAACTGAGAGAGGAAAGGTGAACATAATGGAACAGAGAAAGCGTCCCGAACCCCTCAAGGAACATCTGATCAATGACCTTGGCAACGGAATTATCAATATTACCGCGCCCCCCATGCGCTTTCAGCAGTATTTGGTGCTGGGCGAGGAGAAGGCGCTGTTGATCGACAGCGGTTTTGGTCTGGACTCCCTGAAAAAAGTGGTGGATGGCCTGACCGACCTGCCCGTGATTCTGGCCTGCACCCATGGCCACCCCGACCACGGCGGCGGCTACGCCGAGCTGGGCAGCCCCATGCTGCACCCGGATGACAATGCGTTGTACGAGCGCGCCTGTGCCTATGAAGCCCGTTTGGACGAGGCCGCCCATTGGGGCATCGAGGACGCGGCACAACGGCTGCAGCCCACCCCGCCCGCACCCATCCCCATGGAGGACGGCTACGTCTTTGATCTGGGTGGCCGTAAGCTGACGGTGTATCACACCCCCGGTCACAGCAAGGGCAGTGTGTGCATCCTGGACGAGCAGACCGGCTATCTGTTTACCGGCGACAACACGCAGGCTATGGCCACCGCGTTGGTGGAAGAGTGTGCCACCAATGTTTCCACCTATCTGGCATCCATGGAGAAACTGGCTGCGCTGCCTGTCAAGGCTCTTTGCACCGGCCACATGCCCGCCGTGGTTTCCCCGGATATTATCGAAAAAAAGATCGAGTGCGCCAAGCGCGTTCTGGCGGGCGAGGAGCCTGAGCATGTGCGCTCCCGCGGCGGAGAGTGCCTGGGTATGACGGTGGATGGCACATCGATTCATTACACGGCCGACCGAGCCAACTGAGTTTTAACAGGAAGGGTCTGGGGCAGCGGTTTCCTGCACCGGACCCTTCTAAGCTGCAATCCCCGTTAAATGGTTGCAGCGGCCCTTGCGCCGAACCCGGTCGGATGGGCCCCATAAGAAAGAAGTGATCGTGATCAATCGTTCAAATTCTTCCGGTAAGCGTGATATTGCAGCGCTGCTGGTCATTTACGTATTGTTTGGTTTTGCCCAGGCATCCAATGAGTACCGTGTTCTTTTCCTGCAAGGGCAGGGAATGACGGCGACCGAGTGTGGTCGGGTCCTTGCCGCATCCAGTTTGCTGGCTGCCATCGCACGGCCTTTGTCCGGTGCCCTGGCGGATAAGTTCCGGTCGCGCCGCATGGTTTGTGTCGGCGCGCTGGTGATGTGGATCGCGGTTCTGGCGCTGATGCTTCTGACGCAAAATGTGCGGCTGGCCAGTTTTGTGCTTTGTGCCGGTATTGTGCCGCTGATCAGCATCTGTGAACCGGTCACGTACGGTATGATTGAGGCCAGCGGTGTCAACGCCACAATTATGAATCCAAAACTGGATTACAGTTTGATCCGCGTTTGCCTGAGTATCGGCTATAGCTGCATCAACTTCCTGTACACTCCCATTGTGAACCATTTCGGCCCGTCCGCTCCCTTCTGCTGTACCATTGTATTTGCAGCGCTCATGTTGATTTTGTCCGGATCCCTCGGTAAGTATGAAACGGCGATTCCGGAAAAAACCCGGGAAACACCGCGCCGAAAGATGGAATTCGGCAGACTGTTCCAAAACTATTTTCTGATGGCCTTTGTTCTGCTGAGCTTTATTTCCGCTCTTGGCTCCCATACACAGAGCTATCTGTACTATTTGATCGATGCCATCGGCCTGGATGGTTCTCTGGTGGGTGTGGCAATCGGCATTCGCGTTGTGGGCGAGATTATTGTCATGCCGCTGGTGCCGATGCTGAAGCGATGGATCTCCCTTCCCATGCTGCAGGTGCTGGCTTGCGTGTTCCGAATTTTGCAGATGGTTCTGTTCATTACCTGTAAAAATCCGTATGTGATCATGGGCGGTACCATACTGAATGGCTTTGCCGGCGGTATTTCATTGGCTTCTACGGCGGTCTATCTGCGTATGATGGCGCCGGAGGGGTTGGACACCACAACGCTGTCGCTGAATACCACTATGACAAATTTGGGTTCCATCATCATCAATCTGGTCAGCGGCGTGATCGTGGACTCCCTGGGCATATTTGCCGTATACCGCATTTCCCTTGTTTGCCTGCTGATCTGGATCGCCTTGTATTTTGGTACATGGGCCTTCGGAACACAGGTGCTGAAAAAGAAGCCGCCGGTTCCCATGCTGATCCGGCGAAACACCGGCGACGGCTGAACGT
>CAZDXX010000096.1:1441-6250 GCA_964509595.1 uncultured Oscillospiraceae bacterium | reverse complement strand
CGCAGTTCGATAATCGCTTCTGTTTGCCGCCAAAAGTGCCTCCCTTTCTCACCGACTCGTGAGAAAGGGAGGCTATTTTTTTACATTTCTGGTCTAAACATTAGTTCAAACAGTGCATACTCTTCCATCATCTTATCCAGTAGAGAATATTCTCTCTTTTGCAGCAGCCAGTCGATCACCACTCCACGAAAATGGCAATAACAAAAATCTGCTGTCCACTCAGGGTCATCGCGAAGGACATGAAAGCCCCTTTCTTTTGCCTGAGTAAAACAATTGATCATAACGCTTCGGATATAACGCGTTGCATCCATAGAAGAAGCAGCCGGGTTAGAAAGTCTGCGCTGATAATACTGTGCTACTAAATCTCCGTATGTTTCCATAAACACGGCATAGTTGTATAAAATGATTTTCAAACGTTGTGCGGGATCACTTTCCGACTCATTTTCCAATACCTTTTCCATATACTGATCCAATGGAGCAAAGCCTTTATCAAACAAATCTTCCTTCGATTGAAAATGGTGATAAAAGGCGCCCGTGGTGATTCCGGCAACTTTACAAATATCGCGCACAGTTACAGCTTCAAAACCATTTTCCCGCATCAGCATCAATGCGGCATTTAAAATTGCGCTCTCTGTACGCTGTGCCTGCGCTTTTCTTCTTTGACTGTAATCCATACGGCCCTCCCCCAATCGCGGTTGACAAGCATAATCGTTTTGAGTATAATATTCGCAGAACATTGTTATGTCATATCCTGATAATAATATCGTTAAAAAATATTTCTGTCAAGAACGGAGTCGTGAACGGTTTGAACCCTCAGAAAATTGCGATCCTTGCCGATTCGTGCTGTGATATCCCCGCAAACGTAGCAGCAGAAAAAGGCTTTTTTATTGTTCCTCTTCGCATTTTAGGTGATGATTGCGAATACGAAGATGGTGTCGATATTTTCCCTTCTGATATCTACCGGCGCCTTGCTGCCGGAGAAACATTAAAGACGTCCCTTCCTGCTGGTGCATCTGTCGAGTCCGTCTTAAACAAGATCAAAGAACAGGGCTATGAAAAGGTCATCGCTTTGATGCTTTCCTCCGGACTTTCCGGAACCTTTAATCTGCTTCGCGTTGAAGCCGAGACTTGTGATGATCTTGAAATCGCCGTATTTGACTCCAAAAGCGGCTCCCTCGGCACCGGTATGATGATTTATCAGTTGCTGGAAGACATTGAAGCTGGTATGGATTGGACGGAACTGACCACCCGGCGCGTACCTCAACTGATCAACAATACATTCCCCTTCTTCTCTGTCGATACCCTTGAATATCTGCAAAAGGGCGGCCGCATCGGTTTGATCACCGCAATGGCCGGCACTATGCTTAATATCAAGCCCATCCTGACCTTTGCTGAGGACGGCCAGCTGAAAAATGTGGCAAAAGTGCGCGGCACAAAGCAGGTCATGGCTAAATTCCTCGATACCATTCGGCAGATGAAAGGTGAGCATAAAAAGTTTAACCTCGCTATCGCAAACGGCGGAGATCCTGCAAATATGGAGATTCTTCGTGCACAGATGGAGGAAGCCTTCTCCGGCTATGAGCACTTCTGGGCCGGAGAGATCGGCGCAACTCTAAGTGTATATATTGGCCCCGGAATTCTTGGCTCTGCCATTACGATTTTAGATTAATTTTACGCACAATGTGGGCGCAGCCTTTTGGCTGCGCCCACAATTTTTTACCCAGTGTCGTCGTCTTGACGACACTTTTTTACGTCATTTTTATGATCTCACGTTTTAATCGTGCAATAATTCGTTTCTCCAAGCGTGAAATATATGACTGGGAGATGCCCAAAAGATCTGCAACCTCTTTTTGTGTCTGCTCCGGCTTTCCGTCCAGGCCAAATCGAAGTGTGATGATCATACGCTCTCGTTCGCTCAATTTATCCACTGCATCCCAAAGAAGCTTGCGGTCAACATCCGCTTCAATTGGCTGCATAACAAGGTCACCATCTGTACCCAAAATATCAGACAACAAAAGTTCATTTCCATCCCAGTCTGTGTTCAATGGCTCATCGAATGAAACTTCGCTCTTTTGCCCATTGATTTTTCTCAAATACATGAGTATTTCGTTCTCTATGCATCGTGATGCGTAAGTCGCCAGTTTTACATTTTTGCCCATTTTATAGGTTCCAACCGCTTTGATCAATCCAATGGTTCCAATCGAAATCAAATCTTCAATGTTAACTCCTGTATTCTCAAAACGCCGGGCAATGTAAACCACAAGGCGCAAATTATGTTCAATTAAACAGTTTTTTGCTTCTTCGTCCCCATTTTCCAATCGTGTGATCAGTGCGATCTCCTCTTCATGTTTCAACGGCGGCGGAAGCACATCACTTCCACCAATATACATGACCTTTCCGGCACTTTTTATTCCCACACGAACCAATAGTTTATGTATTTGTAAAAAAATATTACAGACCATATTCTTCTCCCTTCAAATATCACCAACAAGTGCCTGATATCCGCCTCCGTCCGAAACAGGAGTAGGTGATAACGCTATCAAAAGCCCTTTCCATTCCCGCTTCCCTATCACAACAGAATCAGTCCGTACAGCCAGAAGCATCCCATTCTCTACCCCAACAGCCCGATATGGCAGCAACCGAAAGCGTTTCTTCATCACTTCATCTTTCAATCGATTCAAGCTGCCCACAGGGTCAGTCGGGTCAATTTCCTTTGGCACAAGCTCCTTCAACACTTTTGCCTCCGCCACCATCACCGGCTGATTATTGATCGGATCTGTCAAAGTGTTTCCTGTATCGATCAGAACAGTCAGAGTCAGGCTCTTCCCTTCTATTTCAAGGCGTGCTGTACTTAAATCCTTTTGTTCCCTGCCGTGTCTTGCTGCACGTTCGAACACAGCACTTAAGATCACATAACATAAAATGGCCGTGACTAACAGGATCCGTATATCAAACCCAGTGTATAAGACACCGTTTTCCAGTGTTAATCCGCCGCTGCCAAATAACTGAAGTGCCAGAACGACACCACCAAGAGCTGCTGACACGGCGAAGAAAACTAAAATCAAACGAAGCAGTCGTTTGCTTTTCCCGAACCCGATCAGTACCATCAGAACAGCAAAACACATTTTACAAAGAGGACGAGACAACCAACCGCAACCGGGCAGAAATAATATCGCTGCATATCCGGCTCCGAGCAGCGCTCCTAATGCAAGCCTCACACGCGAGATCATCTCCCCTGTGATTCTTGCCGATGCCAACAAGAGCAGGTAATCCACTGTAAAATTCAGAAGGAACAAAACATCGATATATACTACAGTCAATGCATCCCCTCCCCGCAGGCTGTCCCTTATTATACGGTCCTGACTTTACAAAAAAAGCCGAACGAGGGATGACGCTTAATAAATTCGGACATGAAAAAAGCAGGATAACTCCTGCTTTTTGACAAGATATTACGTGCTGTACAGCTGTGTATACACACGTTTTCCATCGATTTGGTCCGAGCGCATGAGACTGATATAAGAGATTTGTGAACAAATCACCTTCTCCAAGCGCTCATTCCGGGGCGTATAACTCGGCCTGCTCTTCCGCGCCAATGTCAGATGTGGGACAAACTTCCTTTCTTCCAGCTTGAATCCCTTATAGATCAGGTTATCTGCAAGGCAAAACTGAAGCTTCTCCAGCAGCTTGTTTTCTTTTATTCCCAGCCACCAGATGTCCCCACCGCGCAGCTTGAACACACCGATGCGGTCAAATACCAGTTCCGGCGGCTGCGTACGAACTTTGTCCATTGCCCAACGAATGTCGTCCACTCGCTCCGGGTCGGTATCGCCCAAAAAAGCCAAGGTCAGATGCAGATTCTCCGGGCGCGTTACTCCCTTTCCGTTTTCACCCCACATTTTTTCCTGAAGGCGAACGATCTCACGCCGAGCCGAACGCTCCAGCGTCAACGCAACAAACAGTCGCAGGCGCTCGTCACTCATTCCATGTCCTCATTGATCAGCGTAAAGCGCTGAAAGGTCTTCCCGTCTCGTTCGATGGTCTCATCCCACATGGAAGCAGGGCGAACCCAAAGTCCACCCTCTCCGTAAAGAGCACGATAGACCACCATTTTCTCCAGCGTTTCCGAGTGCTTTGCTACTCCAATGACCTCATACTCATTGCCTTTAAAATGACGATACCGTCCGAGTTTGATCTCCATAATTACAACTCCAGTTTCTTTTTTCTTTCCCGATAATCAGGCATGACCGACTCAACTAATGCATAAAATTTTGGCCCATGGTTTTTATGAACGATATGTGCCAGCTCATGTACGACCACACTGTCAATTGCCTCATCCGGACATGCCATCAGCCTCCAGGTAAAGCAAAGTCGGTTTTTGCCGCTGCAGCTGCCGTAACGCTTACGGGCTCCGGTAATGGTGATCCCGGTGGGCTGAACTCCCATGATGGAGGCATAATGCGCCACCTTTTTCGGCAGTTCCTTCTTCGCCCGTGCGATCAGCGCTTGTTTCTCCTCTTCTGTGGGCTCCGGACGATTCTCAATACGCTGACGCTGTTTCTCCATATGCGTATCGATCCAAGCTTCATGACTCTTCACAAAATGGTCGATCTCTGCCTTAGAAGCACGCAAAGGCGCGCGCACCAGCACAGTCAGTTCCCTTGTAATTTCCAGCGAAATCGTGCGGCGTGATGAGCGAATCAACGTATATGCGATCACTTCAGCGCACCTTCCCACTGCTCCTGCTTGAAGCCGACCAGCACAAAGTCATCTCCTGCCAAAATGGGACGTTTGACCAGCATGCCGTCAGAT
>CAZDXX010000096.1:0-1431 GCA_964509595.1 uncultured Oscillospiraceae bacterium | reverse complement strand
AGCTGCTCATCTTCGCTCATGGCAGACAGCTTATTCTTCAGATCCAATGCCTTATACAGCAGACCGCTGGTGTTGAAAAACTTCTTTAGCGGCAATTTGCTGATCGCATGCCACTGTTCCAGTTCTTTTCGGCTCGGATTATCCTGTTTAATATCGCGAAGCGTATACTCAACGCCTTGTGAGTCAAGAAAAGTCTTTGCCTTCTGACAGGTCGTGCATTTCGGATAACAGACAAACAGCATACATATCTCCTTCTTCCTTAATCAACTCTAATATCTGCACTTATGGCTTTATTTTATCATCTAATACCTTGTTCGTCTATTCCAAATATGGTGCGCGCTATCATTGCATTTTGCTAAGCATTCGAGGTATAATCTGATCAAAGGATTTTCTAACCGAAAGCAGGTGCTCCAATGAGCCGATGTGTTATTGTAGGCGGTGCAGAGATCAAAAACTATCCTCTGATTCACCAATATATTAAAACAGATGATTTTTTTGTTTACTGTGACAGCGGCCTTTATCATGAGCAGGAACTCGGAAGAACTCCAAACCTGATCGTGGGCGATTTTGATTCCCACCCCAAACCAGACTTGGCAATTGAAACTATTGTACTCCCCTGTGAAAAGGACGACACCGACACGGTATATGCCGTCAAGGAAGCTCTTTCCAGAGGCTATGACGATTTTTTGCTTATCGGAGTGATCGGCAATCGACTCGATCACTCCCTCGGAAACGTATCGCTTCTTCTCTATCTCGATTCACTGGGCAAAAAAGGATATATTCTGGATGACTATTCCGAGATGGAGCTTGTCAGCAATACTCCCGTGCTCGTTCCCGATTCGTTCTCTTATTTCTCTCTTTTAAACCTTAGCGGGACCGTTAAAGGTGTCACGATCAAAGACGCAAAATTTCCTTTGCAAAACGCCGAGATCACTTGCGAGTATCAATATGGCATCAGCAACGAAGTATTGCCCAATAAGACAGCAGAAATAAGTGTTCAAACCGGGAAATTGCTGCTCATAAAAGTATTCTAATGCCTCAGGAAGCCGCATCACTTGACGCGGCTTCCTGTTTTCTAACATTATGGTTGGGGCCTGAATGCTTTCTGGCATTTCGATTTTGGTTCTGATTTTCTCACTTCATACTGTCAGCTGATATTCCATCTGCAACTGTATATCCCAGCTTCTCAATCTGCTTTTTGATCTGATCGAGTCGTACTCCGGTGGTGTCAAAATCCACCGCAACAAAATCGGATCTCGAATTGACACTGACCGAAGTCACTCCCGGAAGCATATCAATTTCATGTTTGAGTGCTTCTACATCATGTGTTCCGTTAATTCCGCTTAGTGTAAAATAGGCGCTTTTCTTTGTCATTCTCTCACCTCACACCTATTTTTCACCCCTTTGCTATTTCTATTCTGCGCAAAACCA
>CAZDXX010000095.1:0-6292 GCA_964509595.1 uncultured Oscillospiraceae bacterium | reverse complement strand
CCTTGGTCTTGTTGGGGACGCCGGAGCCGGACTGCAGGTTGCAGGCCTTCTTGATCAGAACGGCGGCGGGAGGAGTCTTGGTGATAAAGGTGAAAGAACGGTCGGCGTACACAGTGATGACAACGGGGATGATCAGGCCCATGTCCTTCTTGGTGCGCTCGTTGAATTCCTTGGTGAAGGCGGCGATGTTAACGCCGTGCTGACCGAGGGCGGGGCCGACGGGGGGAGCGGGAGTTGCCTTGCCTGCGGGAATCTGCAGCTTTACATATCCAGTAATCTTCTGTGCCATTTGAAACAGCATCTCCTACGAAAAAATGTGGTTGGATGGCGGTACCTTTGGTACCTCCCACGGGAAATTGCTTTTTTAAGACAGAGCTTCGACCTGGTCGAGCTCCAGTTCGACGGGCGTCTCGCGCCCGAACATGGAGACCACAACGCGGACCTTGTTGCGATCCACATCGACCTCCTCGACAGTGCCAATGAAAGATTCCAGAGCGCCGTCGATAATTTTGACATTGTCGCCTGCCTGATAGCCGACCACGACCTCGCGCTTTTCTACGCCGAGGGCAGCGATCTCTTCGTCGGTCAGGGGAATGGCCTTGTTACCGGAGCCAACAAAACCGGTCACACCGCGCACATTGCGTACCAGATGCCAGGTTTCATCGGTCAGGACCATCTTGACCAGCACATAGCCGGGGAAGACTTTGCGCTCAACGGTCTTGGGTCCGTTTTCGGTAATTTCCGTGACCGTTTCCATGGGAATGCTCACGTCGGTGATCAAATCCCGCAGACCGCGATTTTCAACGGCCTTGTCAATGCTGGCGGACACGGTGTTCTCATAGCCGGAATAGGTATGGACTACATACCACTTCGCGTTTTCAGCCATAATCCGACCTCTTAAGAGAACAGGTTCATAAGGGCCTTGATGATCCAGTGAGCCAGGGCATCGAAAACCCAGATGAACACGCCGACCACGAGAACGCAAAGGATCACGATGCCGGTGTTCTTCAGGACCTGCTTCCAAGTGGGCCACTGAACCTTCTTCAGCTCGCTCTTCATCTCGCGGAACCAGCGAACGATACGGTTACCCTTAGCCTTCTTAGCAGCCTTTTCCTTGGCCTTCTTATCGGCAGCCTTCTCCTCCTTGGACTTCTTCTCCTTGGCGGGAGCTGCGTTCAGTTCCTCTTCGGGGATCTGATCGAGTCTTTCGTTTTCAGACATGTGTGTTACCCTTCTTTCTTGTGAGGCATCATGATGCTCATTACTTGGTTTCGTTGTGAACCGTGTGCTTTCTGCAGAAGGGGCAGTACTTGTTCATCTCAAGACGATCGGGATCATTCTTCTTGTTCTTGAACGAGTTGTAGTTGCGCTGCTTGCACTCGGAACAGCGCAGAGTGATCTTAACGCGGTTACCGGCTTTCGCCATATTCGGCACCTCCTTATAAAATTTGGCCTGGGCGAAAAAAATATCGCCGGTCCCGGCCATGACTGCCGAATCCGACGACTCATTCACGCTCTGCACCAAGGCGCAAGAGTAGTGTAAAGTACGGTGGAAACGGCAGGTGAATTGCCTCCCTATGTGCCTCTTTGGGCGGAGGGGTTTTGCGCTTCATCCCGTAAAAATGCGCACAAAAAAAGAGCCCCTTTTCATAGGTGCTAATATGGTACCACGACTTTAATAGCTTGTCAACCACTTTTTCTGTTGACAGATTTCATAAATTTCATTATATATAATAAGGAATATTGAAGGATGTGACATATATATGCGAATTATGGCGATTGACTACGGCGATGCCCGTACTGGAGTGGCAGTTTCTGACGCACTTGGCATGTTGGCCGGATATACTACGGTTGTTCATGGGCGCAAGGCGGAAAACGTAGCTGCTGAAGTTGCAAAAATCGCAAAAGAACACGGAGCGGAAGAGCTGGTACTGGGGTTTCCGCGCAATATGGACGGCACGGAAGGTGCGCGTGCTGATTTATATCGTGCTTTTGCGGACTTATTGGAGAAGGAAACAGGCATAAAGCCGGTTTTGTGGGACGAACGCCGCACTACTGTGGAGGCGCATGCGATCCTTCATACCGGCGGCAAAAAGATGAAAGACCACAGAAGGAATGTGGACGCGGTGGCCGCATCCTTGATTTTGGAAGGTTATCTGACCTTCAAGCGGAATCAGCGATGAACAATGTATCAGTAATAAACCGTCGGAGTGATCCGGCGGTTTATTCTTTGTCCGGAGCTTTGCGAAACAGTTCCGTAATACCGATATAGAGTAAGAAAATCCCAAAACACTTACGCAGGAGTTTTACATCCAGCGCAGTTGCAATCCATGCTGCGATGGCAGTACAGACCAAACCGCACAGAATGGCGGGAATAGCGACACGTTTTTCAATATATCCGTTTTTGACATGAGAGGGCAGAGCAGTGGCTGCTGCGGGCAGAAAATAGAGCAGGTTGATACCCTGTGCCAGCGTCTGCTCCACCCCGGCGAAGGCGGTCAGATAAATGAGCAGAAGGGTGCCGCCGCCGATCCCGAATCCGGAGAGTACCCCGGTAAGCGCTCCGGCCAAAGCGGCAAGAAGCCAGTTTATCATAACAGAGCCTTCACTCCTCCGTATATAATCAGTAGGGCAAATGCCCGGCGCAGCCATACCATGTTCAACTTTTTAAACACTTTTCCGCCTACCCAGCCGCCGATCAGACCGCCTACTAAATAGGGCAGGGCGGTCATAAAGTCCAAGCTGCCGCGAAAAAAGTAGATGACGGAGGAGAGAGTGCACAAGGGCAAAATGACTGCCACCGAGGTAGCGAAGGCTTGCCGCTGAGACAGGCCGCAGCGGCGTACCAGCAATGGCACCAGAAGCATTCCGCCTCCGCCGCCGAAGAAACCGTTAGCAATACCGGCCGCAGCTCCGGCCAGAGCGGGCGAGAGCCAGTTTTTAAACTTCTTTTTCATATTTTCTTTATTTAGACTTTGGTTTAAAGATCAGTGCGACTAAAAGACCAAAGAAAATAGCAGCGGTAATGCCGCCTGCGGCCGCTGTGATGCCGCCGGTGAAAGCACCGATGATTCCTTGCTCATCTACTGCTTTTGCAACGCCTTTGGCAAGTAAATAGCCAAAGCCGGTCAGGGGAACCGTTGCTCCTGCACCGCCCCACTCTACAACATATTTGTAAAGACCGAGACCGCCCAGCGCTACGCCTGCCACCACGTAAAGAACTAAAATACGGGCTGGAGTTAGTTTGGTCTTATCAATCAGGATCTGCCCGATTAAGCATAAAAGTCCGCCACACAAAAATGCATTTAAATATTCCATAAAGGTCTCCTTAGATTTCGATGGCCACAGCGTGACAGATGGAGGGAATGGATTCACCCTGTTGGGTTGAGGTAGGGGAAAGCAGGGCACCGGTGGGACAGAACAGGATACGTTTTAAGTGGCCTTGTTCCATAGCCGGGAGCAGATGACCGGTCAACACAGAGGCGGCGCAACCGCAGCCGGAGCCGCCACAGTGGACATCTTGTTTCTCCAAATCGTAAATCAGTAACCCACAATCCGTATAGTTGGGCATTTTTATACCATCGCGTGCAAAGAAATCGGTGACGATTTCATGTCCCAGTAAACCCAAATCGCCGGTGGCAATCAAGTCGTAGTCGGCAGGAGAACGGCCGGTATCCTGAAAGTGGGCGCGGATGGTATCATATGCGGCGGGAGCCATGGCGGCGCCCATATTGTTGGCGTCAGTGATTCCCTTGTCTATGATTTTTCCGACAGTAGCATGCGTGACTTTTGGCCCGTTTCCGGTGTTGGACAGAATCACAGAACCGGAGCCGGTGACGGTCCATTGAGCGGTGGGGGGACGCTGTCCTCCGTATTCCAAAGGGGCGCGGTACTGCCGTTCTGCGGTGCAAAAATGAGAAGAGGTTACCGCGGCGGCTAAATTAGCAAATCCGGCATCAACCAGTATGGCGGCCAACAGAAGGCTTTCGCCCATGGTGGAACAGGCGCCGTACAGGCCCAGAAAGGGGATATCTTGTGAACGTGCGGCGAAGGAAGAGGAGATGCACTGATTGAGCAGATCTCCGGCTAAAAGAAAATCCAGGTCGCCGGCCTGCTTGTCTGCCTGTTTCAAAGCGTTGTTCAAGGCCTGCTCCTGCATGGAGCGTTCGGCTTTTTCCCAGCTCTTTTCACCAAAGTAATCATCCGGTGAAACAAAGTCGAATTTGGAGGCTAAGGGACCTTGACCCTCCTTGGTGCCCACTACATTGCCGCGACCGATTATTACGGGTGGACTGGAGAAGTATACGGTCTGCGCGCCCACTTTTTTATTTGCCATATTTGTCAACAGCCTTTGATTTAAATTTGACCTTAGTTTGGGCAAAAAATTGAAAAATATAAGGTGGCAAAATGATCTCATTTCAGGTATAATAAGCAATAATCAGATTTCAACATTATTTGGAGGCTATATCCCATGGTGGAGGAAGCAAAACGTACCATCGCATATCTCTGTCCTGAATGTCATCAGCCGGTCATCATGGAGCGGACCGTGTTTCAATTGGCGGCGGCGCCGGCTGAACTGCCTTGTCCCTGCGGCAAGTCTGCCATACACATTGAGATGATGGGGGAACATTGTAAGGTGACAGTCCCTTGTCTTTTTTGCGGAAAAGAACATACTGTGATTTGCCCCACACAGGCATTCCTCAGTCAGAAGTGTCTGGCATTTTCCTGTGGAGTTTCCGGCTTGGATTGCTGTTATGTAGGAGAGGAAGAAGCAGTTTTTTCCGCTGCCCGCCGTCTTGAAGAGGCTGTAGACAAGGTGGAGACAGAAGCGGAAGAACGCGGAATGTTTCTGGATGAAATCATTATGCATGAAGTGCTTTCTGAATTGAAAGAAATTGCACAGCGTGACGGAATTTCCTGTACTTGCGGCTCTAAGAAGTGGAATCTACAGGTCAACTATAGCTCTGTAGATCTGACCTGTGCTGATTGCGGCGGTACTCTGCGGTTACCTGCTGCTACGGAAAGCGATTTGGAAGACATCTGCTGCAAATACACACTGCAGATCAAAAAGAAGGATTAAATTCAGATGTATTATGAAGCAACATATCGGATCGGTGCACGAGATACCGATCCATTCAATCAATGCCGACCCTCATCCATGCTGAACTTTTTGCAGGAAGCTGCTACAGATGCGGCAGGGGAACTGCATGTTTCTCGAGATGAAATCATCGAACGATACAATTGCTTTTGGATGCTGGTACGCATTTGGTACCGGCTGGACAAGCCGCTGTACTGGAATGATGAGTTGACAGTACGCACTTGGCACCGAGGCGGTAAAGGCGTATCCATGTATCGTGATTTTGACCTGTACTGTAACGGGCAGCATGTCGGCGAGGCGGTTTCTACCTGGGTTTTGGCTGATTTGGATACTCACAAGCTTAAGAAGTTGACAGAGATCGAAGAATTTCATTTGACCACGGGTGGTGATCTCTGCAAGGACATCAAACTTCATCGGGCACATCTGCCGGAGGAAATGACAGCAGTGGAAGATCGCTTGCTTCACTACAGTGACTGTGATGTCAACGGTCATGTGAACAACGTGCGCTATGCGGACTTTGCCTGTGATGCAATTCGATTGGAGCGGATTGGAGAAGGGAAGTTTGTATCCTCTTTGCACATCAGTTATTTAAAAGAGTGCAGACCCGGTGAAACGATTATCCTTTCTTCCGGCGAAAAAGACGGACTTTTATATGCCCGTGGAGCAGACAGCACAGAAGTTGATCGCTTTGAAGCCGAAATTTCGTTGAAAAACTGCCCTTGACATTGCGCAAATCGGGGCGTAAAATGGGAAAAATTTTTAAATTTTGGAGGAGTGGAGCCCATGAACGGTAACAAGTTTGTCAAGCAGGGTCTGACTTTTGATGATGTACTGCTGATCCCCGCAGCCAGCGACATTCTGCCTGCAGACATTGAGTTGAAGACTAAGCTGACCAAGAAAATCACCCTGAACATTCCTGTCATGAGTGCTGCCATGGATACCGTTACTGAGTATCGCATGGCTATCGCCATTGCACGTGAAGGCGGTATCGGTATCATCCATAAGAATATGTCCATCGGTGCTCAGGCTGAGCAAGTGGATATGGTCAAGCGCAGCGAAAACGGCGTTATTACCAATCCCTTTTGGCTGAGCCCCAGCCACACTCTGGCCGAGGCTGATGAGCTGTGCGGCAAGTATAAGATATCCGGTGTGCCCATTTGTGAAAACGGCAAGTTGGTCGGTATCATTACCAAC
>CAZDXX010000094.1:0-6293 GCA_964509595.1 uncultured Oscillospiraceae bacterium | reverse complement strand
ACAAAATGTAAATTGCCGAGGCAACCACCTGGGCGACGATGAAGAACGTCATGACTTTCTTAAATCCGTCAGGGTTATAGATGGCGAAATACAGCAGGGTGATCACGATAAATACATACCAGAAAACATATGGGATCACAAACACTTCGCAAAAAGGAATCACATCGTCCAGCCAACAGTGTACTGAATGGCACGCTTCAGCCGGAATCAGATTCTCGGTCAGGATAAACATGATAAAATATCCGACCCAACCGAGTAAGTATTTTAGGTGTGAATACTGAGGGGTGTTTATTTTGGATAAACGAAAAGACTTCAAGTCAACGACCGGCTGTTTCATGGAAGGACCTCTTTGAGAATATTCGATGGATACTGTCTTGTTTTTTTTATCAAAAGTGAACGGAAAAACACCGGAATGAGGTCCGGGGATCATGTCACGTTCGAGGTAAGTGTATGCGCCGATGCTAAACTGAAACGAAACTATTACAGTATTGATCGACTGCAGAGGAGATGGCACGCAATTTGTGTGGCTGTCTGCGCTGTTTCGTTTCAGTTTAGATTACTTTTTTATAATAGACAGAATTGATAAGGGGCAGTGGGCCACTTTGCCCTGTTTACAGAACCGTACATTATTGGAGGCTCATCAGAAATGAAAAACTTTTTTCGTAACATTGGCGCAAAACTGCAGCAGTGGATCTCCGGGCGATACGGCTATGATGAACTTTCCCGGAGTATGTCCTATGGAGTGCTGGTCCTGTTTCTTCTTGCGTGCATTCCCAATCTGCAATTTCTGAGCGCGCTGGCATTCGTTCTGTGGTTCTGGAGTATTTTCAGAAGTTTGTCCAGAAATTTCACAAAACGCCGTGAGGAACGGGCGGCATATCTTCGATTTACCGCCCGCATTAAATCCTGGTTCTCTCTGAAGAAAAAAGCATGGAAGGATCGCAAGACCCATCGCTATTTCCGGTGCAAGCAGTGTAAGACCGTCCTTCGTGTTCCGAAGGGTAAGGGAACGATCAAAATCACCTGCTCCCAATGCCACAGCGAGATTATCAAAAAGACCTAAGAGAGGTAAATGTGTATGTTTGGATATGTGCAAGCAAATCTGAACGATTTGTCCGATGAGGAAAGAACACGATACCGCTCAGCCTATTGCGGCCTGTGCCACACACTTGGGAAGCGGCACGGTTTTATTTCAAGAATGGCACTGACTTATGATCTGACGTTTTTGGCACTGCTGCTGACCTCTCTTTATGAGCCGAAGGAGCAGTGTGGAGAGTGCCGGTGCGTGGTGCATCCTTGTAAAAAACATGGATACATGGTCAATCCCTATACCGAATATGCGGCAGACATGACCATTGCGCTTACTTATTACAAATGCCTTGATGATTGGCAGGATGAACACAATATTTCCAGAAGATGCTACGCCGCTTTGCTGAAAAAGCACTATGCGGAAGTCAAGGCTCGCTGGCCTGAGCAATGCATGGTAATTGAGAAAGAACTTGACGAGCTGACGAAGATCGAACGTGAGCAGCCTAACGATCCCGATGCAGGGGCTAAGTGCTTCGGACGGCTGATGGAAGGCATTTTCCTCTATCAAAAAGACCACTGGGAGGAACACCTGCGCAAACTCGGATACGGCTTGGGACAATACATCTATCTGGCCGATGCCGCAGTGGATCTGAAGCATGATATCAAGCACAATAACTATAACCCGCTGAAAAGCCTGTCCACCTCACCGGAAGAACTCAGACCCACCCTGATGATGGTCCTTGGCGATGCATCCAGAGCTTTTGAGGTTCTGCCGCTGGTGCAGGACGTACATTTGCTGCGGAACATCCTCTATTCCGGATTGTGGATCAAATATAACCGTGGTATGGAGAAAGAAAAGAAGGTGAAAAAATGATCGATGATCCTTACAAGGTGTTGGGGGTATCTCCTGACGCAACGCAGGATGAAATCAAGAAGGCCTATCGGCAGATGGCAAAAAAATATCATCCCGATCTCCACCCCGACGACCCAAACGCCAACAAGCGGATGAACGAGATAAACGAAGCCTATGACATGCTGACGAATCCTGAAAAGTATGCAGCAAAGCGGGCACAGCAGCAGTATCAGCAAAGCCATCAGTCTTCCGGCTACGGCTCTTCTCAGAGCCAGCAGTACGGCGGGTCAAATCGGTCTCAAAACTACGGTGGTTGGTCCAGTGACTTTGATTCAAATTTCGAGGATATCTTTGGGACGATTTTTGGATTTGGTGCTGCCGGAGGACAGCAAACGAACATAAATCCCAAACAGGAACCCGGGGACAGTCCGGAAATATGCCGCGTGATCAATGCGATCAACAACAATAACTGTCAGGAAGCGATCAACATTTTGACCCATATTCCCAGTACAGGGAGAAACGCCCGTTGGTATTATCTGAGCGGTTGGGCAAATCACAAGCTGGGCAATTCAGTTCAAGCGGTAGATCATATGCAAAAAGCGGTCCAGATGGATCCTCAGAATCGCGTGTATAATCAGTGCCTGCGTCAGTTCCGGCAGGCCGGGCAAACCTATGAATCCAATGCGCGTGGCTATGATATGCACGCGCTGAACATTCAAAAAATCTGTTTGGGACTATGTGCTGCGAATTTGTGCTGCGGCGGTCCCTTTGGCTTTATAAGATGCGTATAGAAAGGATGTAACACAACATGGGCAAAACAATCGGTATTGACCTTGGTACCACCAATAGCGGCGTCTCGGTGGTCGAGGGGGGCAGACCTGTTATTATCCCCAACGAGAAGGGGGGACGCACCACGCCTTCTGTGGTGGCCTTTACCAAGGAGGGGGAGCGGCTCGTAGGCGACGCCGCACAGCGTCAGGCTACGGTCAACAGCGAGCGTACCATCAGCTCTGTTAAGCGTCACATGGGTACGGACTGGCATACCGGTATCGACGGCAAGAGTTTCACGCCCCAGGAGATCAGCGCTATGATCCTGCGCAAACTTCGCCAGGACGCGGAAAGTTATCTTGGCGAGCCGGTCACTGATGCGGTTATCACCGTCCCCGCTTATTTCAATGATATCCAGCGGCAGGCCACCAAGGATGCGGGCCGTATTGCCGGTCTGAATGTGAAACGCATCATCAACGAGCCTACCAGTGCTGCCCTGGCCTATGGTCTGGATAACGGTGCCCAGCAGAAGATCATGGTCTATGATCTGGGTGGCGGTACCTTCGATGTGTCCATTATCGAGATCGGTGAAGGTGTCATTGAGGTTCTGGCCACCAATGGCGACAACCATCTGGGCGGCGACGACTTTGATGCCCGCGTGGTGGATTATCTGCTGAATGAGCTGAAGCGGGAGCATCATGTGGATCTTCGTCGTGATCCTTCCGCCATGCAGCGCATCCGCGAGGCTGCAGAGCAGGCCAAGAAGGAATTGTCCGGTGCCGAGCATACCAGCATTAATCTGCCCTATCTGAGTCAGGGCAAGAATGGCATGCTTCACTTCGAGTGCAGCCTGACAAGAGCAAAATTTAATGAACTGACCAGAGATCTCGTTGACCGTACAGCAGTTCCGGTGCAGAATGCTCTCAATGACGCCGGCATCGCCCCCTCTGAACTGGGACGTGTCCTGTTGGTGGGTGGTTCCACCCGTATCCCTGCCGTGCAGGAAAAGGTGCGGCAACTGACCGGACTCAATCCCTCCAAGAACATCAACCCCGATGAGTGTGTGGCGCAGGGTGCAGCTATCCAAGGCGATACTCTGTCCGGCGGCTCCCTGGAGCTTGCGGGTGCAGGCACCGGGATCCTGCTGCTGGATGTAACGCCCCTGAGCCTGTCCATTGAAACGGTGGGCGGCGTTGCGACTCGCCTTGTGGAACGAAATTCCACACTGCCCATCCATTATTCTCAAGTATTTTCCACGGCTGCCCCTTATCAGCGCAGCGTTGAGATCCATGTCCTGCAGGGTGAGCGACCCATGGCAAAGGACAATAAGACCATCGGTAAATTCAAGCTCAATGGCATCAAAAAAGCCCCCGCCGGTGTTCCGCAGATCGAAGTCACCTTTGATATTGATACAAATGGTATACTGAAAGTGTCTGCAAAGGATCTGGACACGGGCAAAGAACAGTCCATCACCATTACGGCAAATGAAAAGATGTCCGATGCCGAGATCGAGCAGGCAATTCGGGACGCGGAGACCTATGCTGAGCAGGATAAGCTCAGAAGGGATGCCTTGGAGATTCAGAACACCGGTATGGCTGCGCTGAACAAGGCGGAGACCGCCGTGAGAAAAGCCGGCAAAAAGCTGGAGAAAGAAGAAAAGAAACAGATCAAGGCAGACTGCAGCGATCTGCGAAAGCTGCTCACGAAGGCGAAGCCTGAGAAAATGACGGCAGATGATCTTAATAATATCCGAAATGCCATCAGCCGACTGGAGGTATCCAGCGCCAATGCCTGCTGTGTGGCAGAGACTGCTGCGCCGGAAGATGCCGAGCCGGATGATAACGAGTCCTCCGAGGGCTGAGATACGCTGTAAGGAACACAGGCTGCTTGTGTTGTGTGTACGCAGGGAAACATCCCGGAAGACCCTGCTGCGTTGGAGACATAGAAAGATATAATTTTCAACAAAGAGAGGGAGAAGAACTATGGGGAAAAAGTTCGGAGACAGAAGAGACGGTGTGCATCTGAAAAAAATCAGTTCCATGCACGCTATGATGCCGTTGATGTATCCAAACCGCTGTGACAACGAAGCATACATCAGTGAGTGCATCGACCTGACAAATATTAATACATATCTTGCAAAGAAAAACGCAGAAAACCCGGAGTATGCCTATAACATGTTTCAAATCATGGTCACAGCAGTGCTGAAGGTCATTACGCTTCGCCCGAAGATGAACCGTTTTATCGCCAATCAGACCATGTACCAGCGCAATGAGGTAACAGCTTCGTTTACCGTGAAAAAATTGTTCGACGATAATGGCGGCGAGGCACTGGCGAAAATTAAGACCACAGGCAGCGAGACTATCGACAGCATTCACGATGAGATCTACCGTCAGGTGTCTTTCTGCCGCAGCGAGGAAAAGGACCCTTCCACCGCCAGCATGGATATCGTGCAGAAGCTGCCGAAATTTTTCCTGAAGCTGGTGGGCGTGGTAGCACGATTTCTGGACCGACATGGCTGGATGCCCAACGCAGTTATTGCCACTGACCCCTTTCAGTCTTCGGTGGTGCTTGCAAATCTTGGCTCCATCGGTCTTCATGCCGGGTACCACCATTTGACCAACTGGGGCACATGCTCCGTGTTCTGTGTGATCGGCGAGATCAAAAAGCGTCCGTTTTATGATGATGAAGGCAAGGTGGAGATGAAGGAAAGTATTGACCTTGGCCTGACCATCGATGAGCGTATCGCAGACGGCTATTACTATTCAAGAACTGTAAAGCTGCTCCGTACTCTCCTTGAAAATCCTGAACTTCTGGAAAGACCTTTAAATGAAGAGGTGGAATACTGATATGAACAAAGTTACTGCAAAAACACCCTGGGAAAATTACATGGGCGACGTGCCCATGCATCTGGATTATTTTGAAGGCTCCATGTTTGAAATGGTGGAGCAGATCGCTCGGAAGTATCCCGACTATGTAGCCTATGACTTTATGGGCAAGGCCACCACTTATCGTAAGATGGTGGAAGACATTGAGACTTGTGCCAAGGCCCTCAAGACCATTGGCATCCGGGCCGGTGACAAAGTGACCATTGCGCTGCCCAACTGCCCGCAGGCAATTTGCCTGTTCTACGCGGTAAATCTGGTGGGCGGCATTGCCAACATGATCCACCCCCTGTCTGCCGAAAAGGAGATCGAGTTCTATCTGAACGAGTCTGAGAGCGTCACAGCCATCACGCTGGATCAGTTCTACCACAAGTTCGAGCGAGTCCGGAAAAACACCAAGGTGGTCAATCTGGTCATTGCCAGCATCAAAGATGCTCTGGCCAAGCCAATCAAAGCAGGTTATATGCTTACTTCCGGCAGAAAGATTGAGAAAATCCCGGAAGATGCTCCCGTTATTCGCTGGGCAGACTTCATGAAGCTAAGCCACTGCTGTTTCTACGATTACAAGGTGAAGCGGACATGTGATGATCCTGCGGTTATCCTCTATTCCGGCGGCACCACCGGCACTACCAAGGGTATCGTGCTCACCAACCGGAACTTTAACGCTCTGAGTCAGCAGGTGATTGCGGCCAATCAGATGTTCCGCCCCGGCGACAAGATGCTGGCAGCCATGCCCCTGTTCCACGGCTTTGGTCTGGGCG
>CAZDXX010000093.1:325-6346 GCA_964509595.1 uncultured Oscillospiraceae bacterium | reverse complement strand
GATGACGCCCAGAATCACCAGGAGCAGGAAAATGCCGGCGGTGCCGGAGATGGCGGAGATGATGCCATCATTGACAACATAGTCAATGGTCTTGGAAAAAGAACCGCCGCTGGCAAGGATGGCACCTACCAGGATGCCGAGGAACAGGGAAGAGTAGACTTCTTTTGTGATCAAAGCCAATGCGATGGCGACGATGGGCGGCACCAAGGCCCAGAAGGTGGCGTTGACCTGTACGCCGCTCATGGCGACTGCAATGGCCATGACGATAGCGGCGACAGCCACAACGATGGTGACAATGCTTGATTTCTTCATGTGTTTTCCTCCTTTTCGAATTCCCGACAAAAAAAGCAGCCATGACGCAAGTCATAGCTGCAATGAATACACATCGGGAAAGAAACCGGCATCAGTAAGCCGCCAATTTCTTTAACGAATGGATCCGGATAAACAGCACGACAGCGCTCCACATAAAAATGTGACAGTCCGGCGGATATTCTCCGACGGCCCAGCGGCAGATCCCCGGACAGGGATTCTGGCACTTCGGCGATGGTCCCTTTCACCTCCCCGCTGTCCGGCGGAAGACGGAGGTTACTGTTGACGCACCGCGCCTCTATCATGGGTTGTTTTCTTGTCTGCCCTTATTATTTGTCAAACAATAAGAATTTGTCAAGTATTTTTTAGAAAATTGTCTGCTTGACAAAAGAAAGACGTGAATTGACGGGGGAAACGTGATGACCGGAGCTTACTACCGAAGCGGCGATGGCGATTATCGGCTTTCTGAGGAGAAAGTTCGGGAAATCCTGTCGGACGCAAACCGTCTTAGAAATGAATAAAGAAATTTTTACAAAAAAAGGATCTGGTCCCACACTGTGAACCAGATCCTTTTTAAATAGAGCATTATTCAAGAGAGTTGGGAAGCCGCTTGCTGCAGACGCTCTTTTCTCAAACTGAGTACCGCTGCTGCAATGGCGAAGAGTAGGCCAACGCAAGCGACACACAAAAGGGGGATCACTGCGCCGCCCCAGTTGCCGCCATCCACACAGGCACCAACCAGGAGAGAGGCAGAGAAGCTGGATACATTTTGACATACAAAGATAATGCCCATGCTGACGCCGGTGGACTGGGGGGCGTTGACCAGACGGGGTACGGTACCGAAGACAACACCACAGGTGTAGCCATTGAGCAAACCGGCAATGACCAGATACCAGAACATGTACTGCTGGGGCACCAGGAAGCCGAAGGGATATACCACAATGCAAAGGACAGCGCAGATGAGCAGCTGCACAAACTGGCCCGACAAGCTGTTGCCCTTACGTACACGGGATACGATGCCGGCGGCGACAGAACCTACAACACTGAACCAGTAGCCCAAGCTGGCGAAGGCGCTGGCATCTGCCTTTTCCATGCCAAATGCGGTGGAGAAGAACTCGGTGCCGAAGGACAGGAAGCCGACCAGAGAAGCTAACAGAGTGGCAAAGAAAATTCCGATACACCAGATACGCAGGTTCTTGATGCCCAGACCGAAGAAGGAAACTTTCTTAGCGCCGGGAGCGGGTTGGACTGTGGGGGCAGGAGTGTCGCTCTTGTTTTCAAAAACAAATAGGGAGAACACCACAAAACCAATAACCGCCATAATAGCGCCCAACAGCCAGGAGGCGCGCCAGTTTTCAAAGTAGTGACCTACGCGGCCGGAAAGCAGACTGCCCAAAGCGCTGCCTACAAAAAACCAGGTGGACCAAATGGCCATGGGAAGTCCCAATTTTTTACCCTTGAAATACTGCGGAAGGGTTGTGGAACCAACTACGCCGGTCATGCCAAGACCGCAGCCTTCGATCAGACGGGCAAACAGCAGAACGGGAAGATTGGGGGCGAAGGTGCCCAACAGACAGCCGGTAACACTGAAACAGATGGCAATTTGCCCGGTACGACGGGTACCCAGTTTCCGGGCGATGATAGCTGAGGGAAAAACCAACGCCAGACCGGCAATGGAAGAGGCGGACACGATGATACCCACGGTGTTTTCGCTTAAACCAAAGCTGTTCATCAAAAGCCCAAACAGGGGCGGAGCCTTCAGCAGATTGAAGGCGGCAATAACACTGTAATAATACAAAGCGGCCAGAACGATCCAGCCGTTACGAGCTTTTTTCTGCATACCAGATTCCTCCTTGCAGGTCAGGAAACAGAGGTTATGACGCGGTTGTCGGGCACCTGACTATAATTATATCATTTTTTGCCCGATTAACCAGCCCTAAAATGATAATTACGAAAAAATCAAACGAAAAGACTAAAATAAGAATATTGTCAGAAAAATCTTTCCACCGCTGGCCGCAGTGTGATATACTAAACTTACTTATGTATACAGATCGATAAGGAGGATACTTCCATGAGTATCGTAAAAGATATGTCGTTGGCTGAGAATGGACGCAAAAAGATTAATTGGGTTCGGGATTTTATGCCTGCTCTGTCTGGCATTGAGGCTCGATTTGAGAAGGAGAAGCCCTTTGCAGGATTACGCGTAGCTGTTTCGGTCCATTTGGAAGCAAAGACTGCTAATTTGGGTTATGTGCTTTCTAAGGGTGGTGCTGAAGTACGTTTGACCGGTTCCAACGTATTGTCCACGCAGGATGATGTGGCGGCAGGCTTGGCATCTATGGGAGTGGAAACCTTTGGCATCCACGGTGTTAGTGCTGAGGTATACGAGCAGCATCTGATTGAGACTCTGAAGTTCAAGCCCCATCTGGTGGTGGACGACGGTGGCGACCTGATCCACCTGCTGGGCGGCAAGTGTGCTGATTTGGGTGAGAACTTGATTGGCGGCTGCGAGGAGACCACCACCGGAATCCTGCGCCTGAAGGCACGTGAGCGCGAAGGAATCCTGCCTTGCGCCATGATGGCAGTCAACGATGCCAAGGCTAAACACTATTACGATAACAAGTACGGTACCGGCCAGTCCGTGTGGGATGCTATCATGCACACCACCAACCTGATTGTAGCCGGCAAGACCGTGGTCGTGGCCGGCTACGGATGGTGTGGTAAGGGCGTGGCCATGCGTGCCGCCGGTATGGGTGCCGATGTGATCGTCACCGAAGTAGATCCATTCAAGGCACTGGATGCCACTATGCAGGGGTTCCGCGTTATGCCCATGAGCGAGGCTGCCAAGGTGGGTGATATCTTTGTTACGGTTACCGGCTGCAAGGACGTCATTACGCCCGAACATTTTGCGGTTATGAAGAACAACGCCTTCCTGACCAATGCCGGTCACTTCGACTGCGAAGTAGATGTGGCAGGTCTGGCCAAGATGGCAGTGAAGAAAGAAATCCGCCGCGACAATATTGAGGGTTATACTTTGCCCGACGGCCGTGTGCTTAATGTCATCGGCGAGGGCCGTCTGGTTAATCTGGCCGCCGGCAACGGCCACCCTGCCGAGATTATGGACATGTCCTTCGCTGTGCAGGCACTGGCGTTGGAATGGCTGGTCAAGAATCAGGGCAATCTGGAGAAAAAAGTCTATCAGGTGCCCGCTGAGATTGACGACGAGATCGGCCGCGTGAAGCTGGCTGCCATGGGTCTGGTCATTGATACCCTGACCGATGAACAGGTGGCTTACCTAAACGGCTGGAAGGCGGACTGAATTGAATAAAAAAGGGCGGTCGCGATGACCGCCCTTTTTTCATTTTGACTTAGTTGCATTGAATGCCGTGACAATCAGATCCGCAGTTCCTTGCAAGCCCAGTTTGTTGGTGTCGATACACAAATCATACGTGGAAGCAACACCCCATTCCTGACTGGAGTGCTGATTGTAATAGGTGCTGCGTTCTTTGTCTACTTTTTTGATCTTCTGCGCGCTTTCCTCCGGTGTTATTTGCTCACGCTGAGCAACACGGTCCACACGTACAGGGGTGGGGGCAGTGACGAACACGCGGAACAGATCATACGTTTCTTTCAAAATTTGATCGGCCCCTCTGCCCACGATCACACAAGCGCCTTCGGCGGCGACCTTCTCAATAATCTCCTGTTGTGCACGACTGGCAATATTCTCAATATGGCTTTGTTGATCAGAACCGTAGCTGGTGTGGCTGTAAATTGTGCCAGACTTCACAGCTTTTTCGTCTCTGCTTTCCAAAAATTCTTTGCTCAAACCGCTGAGTTCTGCGGCCTGATCCAAAAGCTCGGTATCGTAATAAGGAATGTTCAGAGCTTCGGCCACTAGTTTGCCGACGGTTCTTCCCCCGGATCCGTATGAGCGCCCAATAGTGATTACACCCTGAACAGCGGGGTTGGTAGGGGTAGGGATTGCAGCTGTTGCGAGCTTGTTTGTACCCGGTTTTGCCTGCGTTTCGCTTGCGCGGAGTTTTTTATCAGTATGAGAAAGGATAAGTATAGAGGCAACGAAGGTTACAACGTCGGCCACCGCCATAAAGTAAAGGATACCGTCCAAACCGAAGAAAATCGGTAGAATCAAGGGCAGACTAACGCCGAACACGATTTCACGCAGCATGGACAGAACGGTGGATTCCTTTGACTTGCCGAGGGACTGCAGGAACAGGACGGTACCTTTGTTGACGCAGGAGAGAATACTCGTGCACAGAAACAGACGAATGCACTTGATGGAGAAGTCCATGTAGTAGACACTTTCGTTGGCTGCGCCGAAAATCATGGCCAGTTGGCGGGGGAATACCAGGAAGATTACAGTGGCCACCAGACCTACAGCAGCTTCGGTCAGCATAAGCAGCCGCATCAGACGGCGGACGCGATCATACCGCTTTGCGCCGTAGTTATATCCGGCAATGGGGATGCAGCCGGAGGACAGACCGACAGCAATGGAGACCAAGATTTGGAAGAACTTCATGACGATACCCACGACGGCGGTGGGGATATGGGCATATTCGGTCTGACCAAAGATGGGATCCAGAGCGCCGTACTTGGCCACCATGTTCAGCACAGCAGCCATGGACAGCACAACGGAAAGCTGTGTCAGGAAGCTGGTGATGCCCAGCGGAAGGATCTTTTTCATAATGCTGGAGCGGAACTTGAAGCTGTCACGATCCAGCTTGACGGTCTTCATTTTGAACAGATACCCGGCAAACATAAGCGCAGAGACGATTTGACCCAGAATGGTAGCGATGGCGGCGCCTGCCATGCCCCATTTGAATACAAAGATGAAGATGGGGTCCAGAATAACATTGATAATTCCGCCGAGCAGCAGGGTGATCATAGCAAAGCGGGGGCTGCCGTCAGCGCGGACAATGGGGTTCACAGCCTGACCAAACATGTAAAAGGGGATGCCCAACGAAATCCAGAAGAAGTATTCCTTGGACATCTGGAAGGTGGTTTCGTTGACCCGTGCACCGAACATGGTAAGGATGGGATCTTGGAACACAAGGAAAATAATCATCAGCGCAATGCCCGCGACGACCAGGCTAATGATTGAGCTTCCCACACCTCGTCTGGCATTGTCTTTTTCTTTTCCACCCAGGCTAATGCTGACAAACGTACAGCAGCCGTCGCCAATCATCATGGCAACAGCCAAAGCGAAAACAGTCAAAGGAAAAACCACTGAGTTGGCCGCGTTGCCGAAAGAGCCAAGGTAGTCGGCGTTGGCAATAAAGATTTGGTCAACAATGTTATACAGCGTCGCTATCAATAGGGAAATGACGCACGGTATAGAGTATTTTACCATCAGTTTTCCTAATCGTTCTTTTTCGAGAAAATCGTTGGTTTGAGTTTTTGCCATTTTTCTTACCTCCTGTTTTCAGACGACATGAAAGAGGAATGTCGTTTGCAGACGCAAAAAAATACAACAAGAGCTTGCTTTCAGTTTCGTAACCGAGCGCAAAGCACTGTTGTATCGTATCGAATTCCTATTTAATTCTTAAAAAGGATAACATAAATGGTTGGAAAAATCAAATGAAATTTCTAACAGAAATGCATTTTTGGGTTTTCCATGGTTGACAGAAAAGACATCCTTTGATATAATACCATCCGCAATTAAATAGCTCTCATCAAGAGAGGTGGAGGGACCGG
>CAZDXX010000093.1:0-315 GCA_964509595.1 uncultured Oscillospiraceae bacterium | reverse complement strand
CGGCAACCTGCTGAACAGTAAGGTGCCAAATCCGGCGAGCAAATCGAAAGATGAGGAAAGACGCTTCTAACGCTCTGTCTTTCCGACAGAGCGTTTTTAAATTCCTCAAAAAAGAGAAAGGAAGTATCAAAATGGCAAAGCGACTGTTTACCTCTGAGTCCGTTACTGAAGGACATCCCGATAAGATCTGCGACCAGATCTCTGACGCGGTGCTTGACGCAATTCTGGCAGAAGACCCCACCGCCCGTGTGGCATGTGAAACGACTGTGACCACCGGTTTGGTCCATGTTATGGGCGAGATCACCACCTCCTGCT
>CAZDXX010000092.1:0-6353 GCA_964509595.1 uncultured Oscillospiraceae bacterium | reverse complement strand
ACAAGAAGTCCGGCGTTCTGGGCGTTTCCGGTGTTTCTTCCGACTTCCGTGACCTGGAAGAGGCTGCCGGTAACGATAACCACCGTGCAGAGCTGGCTCTGGAGTGCTTCCAGTATGACGTTAAGAAGCTGATCGGTTCCTACGCTGCTGCTATGGGCGGCGTCGATGCCATCGTGTTCACCGCCGGTGTCGGTGAAAATGACGGTGTGACCCGTATGGCCATTGCTTCCGGTCTGGAGTTCATGGGCGTCAAGATGGACGCTGAGGCCAACAACTGCCGCGGCAAGGAGACTGTGATCTCCGCTGCTGACTCCAAGGTCAAGGTTCTGCTGATCCCCACTGACGAGGAGTTGGTCATCGCTCGCGATACCGCATGCCTGGCAAAGTAATCAATATTGAGCAAATACAGCGGCTCCGCCAAAAAAGGCGGGGCTGCTGTTTTTTTCTTTTTGGCAGAATGTAAGAAATGTTTCATTGCACTTTTGTGCAACAAAGTATATAATAAATATATCTATACATGGAAACTGGGAGGTTAACCCTATGACGAAATTGCTGCAGCTGTTGGAACAGGATTGTACATTGACTGATGCTCAGCTGGCATCTATGGCCAATATGACAGAAGATGAAGTTCGAGCTGCCAAGAAGAAGTTCGAAGATGATAAATTGATTCTCGGTTATAAGGCGATCGTTGACTGGGATCGTACTCAGCGTGAGGCTGTGACCGCCCTGATCGAAGTAAAAGTTACTCCTCAGCGTGGCGAAGGGTTTGACCGTGTTGCAGAGCGTATCTACCAGTATGAAGAAGTGGAATCTGTGTATCTGATGTCCGGTGCCTTTGACTTGACTGTGATTATTTCCGGCCGCACCTTGAAGGAGGTTGCCTCCTTCGTGGGCGAGCGTCTGTCCACCCTGGAAGATGTGACCGGCACTGCTACGCACTTTATTCTGAAAAAATATAAAGAGAAACACCTTATCTTCAATAAACAGGAGCCTCAGGAAGAGAGGTTTGTATACGAATGATTAACTATGAGAAAATCCTTTGTCAACGAATTCAGGATGTTCCGCCATCCGGTATTCGTAAGTACTTTGATCTTTTGGAGGGGATGAAGGACGGCATTTCTCTGGGAATTGGCGAGCCTGATTTTGCTACACCCTGGCACATTCGTGACGCGGGCATTTATTCCCTGGAGAAGGGGTTTACCAAGTATACCCCCAATGCCGGTTTGTCTGACCTGCGCCGCTCCATCAGCCGCTATATGAAGCGTCGCTTTAATCTGGAGTACGCTCCCATCGGTCAGATTCTTGTTACCGTAGGTGGCAGTGAGGGTTTGGATCTGTGCTTCCGGTGTATCTTGGAGCCGGGTGATGAGGTTATTATCCCAACACCTTCTTTTGTTTGTTATGGTCCTTTGGTATCCATGGTCCACGGTGTTCCTGTTTATGTGGAAACGAAGGCAGAAAACGAGTTTCGTCTCACTGCAGATGAGTTGAGGGCGGCCATTACTCCTCGTACCAAGGCAGTAGTTCTTCCTTTCCCCAACAACCCCACCGGCGGTATTATGGAAAAGGGAGATTTGGAGGCTTTGGCTGAAGTCCTTCGTGGTACCGACATTATGGTCATCTCCGATGAGATCTACGCCGAACTGACCTATGGACAGCACCATGTTTCTATGGCTAATATCCCCGATATGTACGAGCGCACCATGGTCATTAACGGCT
Source organism: uncultured Oscillospiraceae bacterium (assembly GCA_964509595.1). Taxonomy (GTDB): domain Bacteria; phylum Bacillota; class Clostridia; order Oscillospirales; family Oscillospiraceae; genus JAJPXI01. The sequence goes on along the minus strand of CAZDXX010000092.1, from coordinate 4,634 downwards.
TTTCCAAGGCCTATTCCATGACAGGCTGGCGTATGGGTTATATCTGTGGTCCGAAAGAACTGATTGTTGCCATGACCAAGCTTCACCAGTATGGAATTATGTCTGCACCTACTACCAGTCAGTACGCCGCCATCGAGGCTATGGAAAATGGGGACCGGGACATCGAGAAAATGAAGGATGAATACAACGGCCGCCGCCGCTTTTTGGTGGAGGGCTTCCGTAAACTGGGGTTGGAGTGCTTCGAGCCTCGCGGCGCTTTTTACACCTTCCCCTGCATCAAATCCACCGGTTTGACTTCTGAGGAGTTCTGCGACCGTTTTCTTATGGAAGAAAAAGTTGCTGTTATTCCCGGTTCTGCCTTTGGTCCCGGTGGAGAGGGATATGTTAGAGCCTGCTATGCCGCTTCTATGAAGGATCTTGGTGAAGCGCTCAACCGTCTGAAGCGGTTCTTGAATAATCTTAATAATAAGTGAGGAGAAACTTACTGTGAATATAGTCTGTTTGGACATGGAAGGTGTCTTGGTCCCTGAGATCTGGATCGCATTTGCTGAGGCTACCGGAATTCCTGAGTTGAAACGAACCACTCGTGATGAGCCCGATTATGATAAACTGATGAAATATCGTCTGGCCATCCTAAAGGAACATAATCTGGGTTTGAAAGAAATCCAAGATACTATTGCTACAATTGAGCCGCTGCCCGGTGCAAAGGAGTTCCTGGACGAGCTGCGCACGTTGACACAGGTCATTATTCTCAGTGATACCTTTGAGCAGTTTGCAAAACCATTGATGAAAAAGCTGGACTGGCCCACCATTTTCTGTAATACACTGGAAGTGGCTGAAGACGGGATGATCACCGGCTATAAGATGCGCTGTGCGCAGTCTAAGCTGACTACGGTTCGTGCGCTGCAGAGCGCCGGCTACGATACCATTGCTGCCGGTGACAGCTTTAACGATCTTGGCATGATTCAGGCCAGCAAGGCCGGGTTCCTGTTCAAGAGCACCGAGAAGATCAAGGCAGATCATCCTGAACTGCCTGCTTATGAGGAGTTCTCCGACCTGTTGGATGCAATCAAAGCTGTACTGAATTAAATTAATTTCAATTCTGATTGAGGTGAGCAATATGAAAAATTCTTTTGCCAATTTGCCATTTAAGCCTGCGGACATTTTGCTGCCGAAGGATTGCGACCTGAATAAATGGTCTGTTGTAGCCTGCGATCAGTATACCTCTCAGCCCGAGTACTGGGCCCGTGTGGCACAGTATGTCGGCAACGAGCCTTCTGCGCTTCATCTGATTTTGCCCGAAAGCTGCCTGGAAGGGCCAAATGTCGATCAGGATATTTCTGAGATCAATTTGACCATGGCCCGTTATTTGAAGGAAGGGCGTTTTAAAGCATTTTCAGATTCCGTTTTCTATGTGGAGCGCAAGCTGGACTGTGGTAAGATACGCCGTGGCTTGATTGGTATGGTTGATTTGGAGCAGTATGACTACGAACCGGGCTCTACGGCACTGATTCGTGCCACTGAAGGTACGGTGCTTTCCCGTATCCCGCCCCGCGTTGCTGTACGTAAAAACGCACCTGTTGAATTGCCTCACATTATGCTTCTGGTCGATGATCCGAATAAGACGGTCATAGAGCCGATGGCAGATGGAACAGGGGAGATGGAGCAGGTCTACGATTTCGAACTGATGGAGCGAGGCGGACATATTACCGGCTGGAAGCTGAATGAAGATCAGATGGAACGTACTGCAGCTGCTTTGGCTGCGTTGGCAGATCCTGTTGCTTTCAACACACACTATGGTACAAAAGATCTTTCTGTGCTCCTGTTTGCGGTAGGCGACGGAAATCATTCACTCGCCACTGCAAAAGAGAGTTATGAACGCCAAAAGAAACTGACCGCACCTGAGCAGTGGGCAAATATCCCGGCACGGTATGCATTGGCTGAGCTGGGTAATCTGCATGATGAGTCGTTGGAGTTTGAACCGATCCACCGTGTTATCTTCGGTGTGGAACCGGAGCACCTGCTCTCGGATCTGATTGCTGCTTATCCCGGTGCACACTACGGTCCGGGCGAGGGACACGTTTTGGAATATGTATACAGCGGAAAAGAAGGTTGCGTCACAGTTCCAAATCCAAGAGCACAGCTTCCGGTGGGAACACTTCAGACTTTCTTGGATGAATATCTGAAGAAAGCCGGCGGTCGTATTGACTATATCCACGGTGATGATGTGACAAGGGAACTTGCTTTACAACCCAAGAGTATAGGTTTTTTGCTGCCTGCAATGGGGAAAGATGAATTGTTCCCGACCGTTATTCATGACGGCGTATTGCCGCGCAAGACATTCTCTATGGGTGAGGCCCATGATAAACGTTTCTATTTGGAAGCACGAAAGATTCGTTAAGATGCGGTGATGAAATGGAAGTATTGGCTCGCGCAAAGCTGAATCTGTCTTTGGATGTGATATCCCGGCGTGAAGATGGTTACCATGATATGAAAATGGTCATGCAGACAGTAGAGCTTGCCGATGAGATCTCCTTGACAGAAATAGAAGAGAGTGGAGTTTTTGTAAGTACAAATCTGCGCTATCTACCCAACGATGAACGCAATCTTGCCGCCATTGCCTGTCGCAAGTTTCAGGAGGCAACCGGATGGGCAGGGAAGGGTCTTTCAATTCAAATCAATAAGCATATTCCGGTTTGCGCCGGCATGGGCGGCGGAAGTTCGGATGCCGCAGCTGTGTTGCGGGCTGTGAACGAGTTGTCCGGATTGAATCTTCCTTTGGAGCGTTTGGCACAGATCGGTGAGTTGGTGGGCTCTGATGTGCCCTATTGCGTTTTGGGAGCGACTGCGTTGGCGGAAGGAAAAGGAGAACAGCTGACGGTTCTGCCTTCCATGCCGGCTTGCTTCATCGTGGTTTGTAAGCCTTCATTTCCCATATCTACTCCGGAATTGTTTGGCTGTATTGACTGTAAAAAGATTCGCTGCCGTCCGGACACTGAAGGGATTATTGCTGCGCTTCATTCAAACGATTTAAATGGTATCGCTCGCCGGCTCTATAATGTATTTGAAGATGTTTTGACAGATCGCCGCGGCACCGAGATTGCAGAAATCAAAAGTGAAATGGTTTCCGGCGGCGCATTAGGTGCAGCAATGAGTGGTACAGGACCGACCGTTTTTGGTATCTTTGATAATGAGGGCCATGCTAAACGCGTTTATCAGACATTGAAAGAGCAGTACTCCGATACTTTTTTGACCAAACCTGTATAAAAATCGAAAACACCGTCCATAATGTAGTCAATAATTCTACATACGGATGGTGTTTTTATGTTATCGAAAGCTATGTGGCCAAAACTGCGCCGGTGGGAACTTGCATTGTTGATTGGGCTCTCCTTTACGCTGCTGTTCAGTCTTTGGCTGGAGCGCGAACAATCTGATTTAGCGGAAAACGTGCTTCGCCTGCACGTTTTGGCAAATTCTGATTCAGATACAGATCAGGCGCTGAAATTAAAAGTGCGCGACCGCATATTGGAAGAAGCGGAATTGATTTTACCAAATGATATTTCTGTCGATGAAGCTGCAGATCTCCTAACGCAGAATCTGGAGCAATTAGCTGAAGCCGGAGCACAGGTCATTGCAGAGGAAGGGTACGGATATCCTGTCACGGCAGAAGTGTGTAAAACATGGTTCCCAACGAAGGAGTACGATGACTTCTCCATGCCTGCAGGACAGTACAGGGCCCTTCGCATTGTCATAGGAGAGGGCGAGGGACAAAATTGGTGGTGCGTGGTTTTTCCTCCGCTTTGTCTTGCTTCGGCCAGCGAGAGTATCCAGGAAACCGCATTGCAAGCAGGAATGGATGAACAGCAAGTGGCATTGTTGATTGGTGAGTCAGATGGTTATATAGTAAAATTCAAGGCGTTGGAAATATGGGAAAAATTGAAAAACATGTTTGATTAAATACAATGCCCCTCTTTTCAGAGGGGCAAATTAATTTTCAAACAGGTTCAGGATCAGCAATAGGGGGATGCAATGCGATGCATGCATTGTAAAAGCTGATATTGCTGACTGCTGTGACGGCGCTGCGAACCATTTTTTCAAAGGAAGATGTTGTTATGTCCACAGGAGAATAAAAAATGAATCAAATCAAGAAAATCGCATGTCGCACCTATCAAACTGTTTTTAAGCTGGCAATTCCATTCATAAAAGCGAAATGCTGGAGACGTTAAAAAAAGCTTTGTCAGACAGTGATATCTGTTGTACAATTTATGATGAAATTGTGCCCAATCCGACGGTAGCAAATGTGGAGGAGACACGTGAACTTTACATATCAAATAACTGCGCGGCATTGATCGGCTTTGGTGGCGGATCCTTTATTGACTGCGCTAAGGCGGTAGGGGCACGAATTGCCAGGCCAAATAAATCGATGCCGGAGATGAAGGGTATCCTTAAGGTCATGCGTAAGATCCCATTTCTGATTGCAATACCAACTACAGCGGGAACGGGAGTGAAACAACGCTGGCCACAGTGATCACAGATCACGAAAATGCACACAAATTTCCTATTAATGATTTCTTTTTGATCCCACATGTCGCGGTACATGCCCCTGAGATGACACGCACCTTGCCTGCTGCATT
>CAZDXX010000091.1:0-6455 GCA_964509595.1 uncultured Oscillospiraceae bacterium | reverse complement strand
AGTGGGATTTTTACGGCTTGACGCTGGATATTTGCCGTGATGTACTGATCCCGCGTTCTGACACCGAAACGCTGGTGGAGCGGGCGCTGGAGTACCTGAAAGAGAAGAACGGGCCGGTCAGAATTCTGGATCTGTGTGCCGGAAGCGGCTGCATCGGTCTGGCTCTGGCACACCACCACCCGGATGCGGCGGTAGTGCTGGCGGACTGGTCGGAGGATGCGCTCCGGGTGTGCCGGCAGAATGTACGCCGCTGCGGAATGAGCGGACAGGTCAGCACGGCCAGGGTCAATGCGCTGGAGGCACCTCCGGCACTGCTGACGGATTTTGATTTGATCGTAAGCAATCCGCCCTACATTCCCACGGCGGATCTGGCCGGATTGGATGTGTCGGTGCGGGAGTATGAGCCTCATATGGCACTGGACGGCGGAGAAGACGGGCTGGACTTCTATCGGGCGATTGCGGCGAAGTGGAAGAATGCGCTGAACAGCGGAGGCAGACTGATTTTTGAGATCGGATACGATCAGGCGCCTCAGGTGGAGTACATTCTGGCTGCCAATGGCTATGATGGAATCCAGACCTTCAAGGATCCCGGCGACCACTGGCGTGTGGTGGAAGGTAATGTAAATTAAGTCCGTCTTAATGGACTTTTCCTGTGATAACCTTAGGGAGAAATGAGAGCCGGGAATACCGGCGGGAAGGATGAATGCAAGATGGCAGAGAAAAAGCATGGCGTAGAGGCTGCAGGCCCCGCATCGGACAAGAAAAAAGCGCTGGACACCGCGATCGCGCAGATCGAGCGTGATTTCGGAAAAGGTTCCATTATGAGACTGGGCGAGAATGCTCATATCATGGTGGAGGCGATCCCCACCGGATCTTTGTCTCTGGACGTGGCGCTTGGCATCGGCGGCGTTCCCAAGGGACGCATCATTGAGATCTACGGTCCCGAATCTTCCGGTAAAACCACGCTGGCTCTGCACATTGTCGCCGAGGCGCAGAAACGCGGCGGCGAGGTTGCCTTTATTGACGCGGAGCACGCGCTGGACCCCACCTATGCCCGCGCCCTGGGTGTGGATATTGACTCCATGCTGATTTCCCAGCCCGACACCGGCGAGCAGGGTCTGGAGATCTGCGAGGCGCTGGTTCGGTCCGGCGCCATCGACGTGGTGGTCGTGGACTCCGTGGCCGCGCTGACTCCCCGTGCGGAAATTGAGGGCGATATGGGCGACAGCCATGTGGGTCTGCTGGCCCGCCTGATGAGCCAGGCGCTGCGTAAGCTGGCAGGTTCCATTTCCAAGACCAACTGTGTGGTCATCTTTATCAACCAGCTGCGTGAGAAGGTGGGCGTGATTTACGGTAATCCCGAAGTCACCACCGGCGGCCGCGCACTGAAGTTCTATGCCTCCGTTCGTATGGAAGTGCGCCGTGTAGAGGCCATCAAGAACGGTTCTGAGGTCGTGGGCAACCGTACCCGCGCCAAGATCGTGAAGAACAAGGTGGCGCCTCCCTTCCGTGAGGCCGAGTTTGAGATCATGTATGGCGAAGGCATCTCCAAGTGGGGCGAGATGGTGGATCTGGCTGTTAAGCTGGATATCATCCAGAAGTCCGGTTCCTGGTTTGCCATGGGCGAGACTCGCCTGGGCCAGGGACGTGATGCTGTGAAGCAGCTGCTGCAGGAGAACCCTGACATGGCAGAAGCCATTGAGAATGAGATCCGTGCCAACTCCTTTAAGCTGATGAGCAAGCAGTCCCAGATCGCTGCCAAGGCTGCCGGCCGCGCGGTGGATGTGTCTGCGGACGATTTCGAGGATGACGATCAGTAAGCTTGCACCCTCCAAACGAGTGGAGGGGCGTTGGCTGGCTTTTCTGGAAGACGGCAGTATCCTGCGTATTGGAGAGAATGAGGTCATTGACTTCGCCCTGTACGCAGGAAAAGAACTGACCGAAGAAGAAGCGGCGCGGCTGATGGAATCAGCCCGCCGCAGCGGTTTGAAGGCGAAGACACTGGATCTGCTTTCTCGCAAGCCTCAGTCCCGTAAGGAGTTGGAACGCAAGCTGCAGGAATGGGAAGCGAGCGAGGAAGAGTCGGCTGCTATTTGCGACCGTATGGAGGAGCTTGGCTATCTCAATGATGCCGCTTATGCCGAGCGTGTGGTCCGTCATTACAGTGCCAAAGGCTACGGAGTAAAAAAGCTGAGGGATGAGCTGTACCGCCGCGGTGTACCACGGGATCTGTGGGATGAAGCGCTGCAGCAGGCGGAAGATCCTGCTGACGCCATTGATGCCTTTGTAGAAAAAAAGCTGGCAGGGAAGACCCCTGATCGAAAAGAACTGAAAAAAGTCTCCGATGCCCTGGCTCGCCGGGGTTATTCCTGGAGTGAGATTTCCGCTGCACTGGATCGATACAGTGCTGAGTGTGAAGAATAAAAAATAAGGAGAAATCCGAATTGAAAGTTGCATTTGTTTCTTTGGGCTGTGCCAAGAATCTGGTCAACTGTGAGCAGATGATGGCTCTGGCTCGTGATGCCGGTTACGAACTGGTCAGCCAGCCTGCAGGGGCCGATGTTGTCGTGCTCAATACCTGCGGTTTTATTGACAGTGCCAAAAGCGAAGCTATCGACAATATTTTGGAGCTTGCCCAATTGAAAGAAGAGGGTAAGCTCCAAAAGCTGCTTGTAACGGGCTGCCTGCCTCAGCGCTATCAGAGCGAGCTGATGGAGGAGATGCCCGAAGTGGACGGCGTGCTGGGTACCGGCAGCTATACCGATATTGTCCCCGCACTGGAAGCTGTTATGGCAGGGGATCAGCCCACCTATTTCGGCGACATTGACAATACGATCGAAAATTCGCCGCGTGTGCTGGCGACTCCGAGCTATTCCGCTTATCTGAAGATCGCGGAGGGCTGCGACAACCGCTGCTCCTATTGTGTGATTCCTTCTCTGCGCGGCCGCTACCGCAGCCGTCCCATGGAGGAACTGCTGGAAGAGGCTGAGGGCTTGGCCAAGCAGGGCGTGCGTGAGCTGATCGTGGTAGCACAGGACATCACCCGATATGGTATCGACCTGTATGGCAAGCGTTCTTTGCCCGAACTGCTGCGCAAGTTGTGCCGTATGCCGTTCCGGTGGGTGCGTTTGCATTATCTGTATCCCGATGAGTTGGACGATGCGCTGATCGATGTGATCGCCGATGAGCCTAAGATTTTGAAGTATCTGGACATCCCCATCCAGCATATCAATGATCGAATCCTCAAGGCCATGAACCGCCGCGGTACCGGCGACGAGATCCGAGAGCTGTTCACCAAGCTGCGTAAGCGCCTGCCCAATCTGGTGCTTCGTACTTCCATTATCGTGGGCCTGCCCGGCGAGACCGATGAGGAGTTCGATGAGCTGTGCGACTTCCTGCGTTGGGCCAAGATCGAGCGTGCCGGCGTGTTCCCCTTCTCTCCCGAGGAAGGTACCCCCGCCGCCGAGATGCCCGATCAGGTGCCTGAGGATGTGGCCAACCGCCGTGCCGAATGGCTGGTGGATCTGCAGTCCCGCGTCATGGACGAGTTTAACGAAGAGCGCCTGGGCAGCGTGATGGAAGTCCTTTGCGAAGGGTTTGACGTGGAGATGGGCTGCTGGCGCGGCCGTACCTGGGCCGATTCGCCCGATGTGGACGGCCATGTGTATTTCACGGCTGCGGGCAGCATTGAGCCCGGCACCTTTGTCAATGTACGTATTACCGGTACTAACGATGGTGATCTGACCGGCGAAATCGAAGAATAAGAGGGGAAGAAGATGAATACTGCAAATAAGCTGACCATGCTTCGCGTGATCATGATTCCCGTTTTCCTGTTGGCACTCTATTTGGATTTCCCGTTTAATAACATTATTGCGCTGGTGATTTTCATTTTGGCCAGTGTGACGGATTTTATTGACGGCTACATTGCACGAAACTTTGATCAGGTCACTGATTTTGGCAAGTTTATGGACCCCTTGGCAGATAAGCTGCTGGTGATTTCCGCTATGCTGTGGTTTGTAAAGGTCGGCCAGATGGAAGCATGGGTCGTGCTGGTCGTCCTGGCCCGTGAGTTTGCTGTTTCCGGTCTGCGCATGGTGGCTGCCCCCAAGGGAATCGTCATAGCCGCCGCTTGGTCGGGAAAAATTAAGACGGCAGCTACCATGGTGTGTATCTGTATCATGCTGGTGCCCATTCCTGAGATTCTGAACACCCTATGCGTGGCTGTGATTTTGATTACCACCGTAGTTTCCGGCATCGAATACTTTGTTAAGAACCGTGCTGTGTTCTCCGGAGCGATGTAAGATGCTCGACTTTTCCAAAACACTCAGCAAAGAGCCCCTGATCCACCCCACTTCCACGGCGAAGAATTGCACACTGGGTGCTTATACGGAATTGGGCGATCATTGCGTACTGGAGGAGACCGTGCTGGGGGATTACTCCTACTGCTTCGGATATAATGACATCATTTATTCTGAGATCGGAAAATTCGCCAGTCTGGCTACCGGTGTACGGTTGAACCCCGTGCAGCACCCGGCTCATACCCGGGCGGCAGCGCATCATTTTACTTACCGCTGTTCTCATTATGGGTTCGGCCCTGATGATGACTCCATCATTGAATGGCGCAGACAGAATCGAGTCAAAGTGGGCCATGATGTGTGGATGGGACATAATGCTGTGGTTATGGGCGGTGTGACCATTGGAAACGGCGCGGTCATCGCCGCCGGAGCTGTGGTGACCCATGATGTGCAGCCCTATGAGATCGTAGGCGGTGTTCCTGCCAAACACATCGGTTGGCGCTATGAGCCGGAGATCATTGCCTCCATGCAGCGCATCGCGTGGTGGGACTGGAGTCATGAAGAACTGGCCGCGCGCGTGCGCGACTTTGACAATGTGGAAGTGTTCTGCAGGAAATATGACCCGTGATGACTTTTTCTTGACACTTTTCAAGACCCATGATAATATACTGAAGTTAAGTGAATATCGCGTTGATCGGAAAGAGTAGCGATCATATTCCGCGGTCAGAGAGGGTGCGTCACCGGCTGAAAGCGCGCCTGCGGGGAAGGTTGTGAAGTGCGTCCGGGAGCGAGGGGGATGCAGATGCCCTCCGGGTTGGCCCCGTCAACGGCCTTCGAGTAATAAACGAGAGTGGAACCGCGAGTTACATCGCCTCTCATGCCGTTTGGCATGAGAGGCGTTTTTAATTATAGGAGGTTTTTATGACCCGATTAGGCGAGACTCTTCGGGCTTATCAGGCCCGTGACCCTGCAGCCCGCAGCAAAGTGGAGATCTTTCTGCTGTACCAGGGAGTCCATGCGATCATTTACCATCGGATCGCCCATTTTTTCTATACGCATAAGATGAAGTTCCTTGCCCGTGTGGTCTCCCAGTGGAGCCGTTTCTGGACCGGTATTGAGATTCATCCCGGTGCCAAGATCGGCCGCCGTTTGGTGATTGACCACGGTATGGGTATTGTCATTGGTGAGACTGCTGAGATTGGCGACGATTGTCTGCTGTACCACGGCGTTACGCTGGGCGGTACCGGTAAGGACAGCGGTAAGCGCCATCCCACTTTGGGCAACAACGTCATGGTGTCTACCGGTGCTAAGGTGCTTGGTCCTTTCAAGGTTGGCGATAATGCTCGTATTGCCGCCAATGCGGTTGTTCTGTCTGAAGTACCCGACAACGCCACCGCCGTGGGTATTCCCGCCCAGATCGTCCGTGTTCAGGGCGAGAAGGTCAAAAAGTATGTCGATGAAGTGGACCAGACCAGTGTGGAAAACCCCACTCTGAAGAAGATCGAGGAACTGACCAAGCGTATCGAAGAGCTGGAACAGAAGCTGGATATCGAAGGAAAAGAAGAAAATTAATAGACGAGGAGTTTTTGAAATATGAAGCTGTATAATTCTGCAACTCACAAGAAGGAAGAATTTATTCCCCACGAAGAAGGCAAGGTGGAGATGTACACCTGCGGCCCCACTGTGTATCACTTTGCTCACATTGGCAACCTGCGTTCTTACATCATGGAGGACGTCATGGAGAAGTTCCTGCGTTACGAGGGCTATGATGTCAACCGCGTGATGAATATCACCGACGTAGGCCATCTGGCTTCCGACGCGGATACCGGCGAGGATAAGATGCTCAAGGGCGCCAAGCGTGAGAACAAGACGGTCATGGACATTGCCAAGTTCTACACGGATGCTTTTTTTGAGGATTGCAAGAAGCTGAACATCAAGCGTCCCGATGTGGTCCAGCCCGCTACCGGCATGATTCCGGAGTATATCGAGACCATTTCCAAGCTGTTAGAGACCGGCCATGCCTATCAGGCCGGCGGCAATATCTACTTTGATTCTTCTAAGCTGGAGAAGTACTATGTCTTCAACGACCACGATGAGGAAGATCTGGCTGTCGGCGTACGTGAGGGCGTGGAGGAAGACACCAATAAGCGCAACAAGAAC
>CAZDXX010000090.1:0-6569 GCA_964509595.1 uncultured Oscillospiraceae bacterium | reverse complement strand
ATGCCTCCCACGGGCGGCATGGGTATGGGCATTGACCGCTGCGTCATGATGCTGACCGGTAACGACACCATTCGTGAGGTTATTTTGTTCCCCACAATGAAGCCTTTGGATAAGTAAAACTCAGGCCCTCGATCCAGTCTAGATCGGGGGCTTTTCCTTTAGGAATTATCAAAAAAGTATTAAGACTTTCAAAATAATCTTGTGCTTTCTTGTCGAATCGTATATAATATCAAAGTGTGTGTTGAGCGAAGATCCTAAATTAAATACGGAGGGGATGTTATGTTCGGGAAACGGCCCGATGGACGTGAAATCAAGACCTTGGCACCGATGGAGAAAGTCATACCTTATCTCATGAAAGAGCGCCATGACTCCATGAATATGTATGAAGACTCCTTTGACTGCACACCGTTGGATGCTTACATCAAAGAGAAACGGGAGCAGGGCATTAAAATTACTTATATGCATATTATGATTGCGGCCACCGTACGTATGATGGCCTTGCGTCCGCAGCTGAATCGTTTTGTTATGCGCGGAAAAGTCTATGCAAGACCCAAGATTTGGGTCAGCTTTACCTTGCACCATTCCTTGCGTGACGGAGATGTTGAGTCTACCATCAAGGTTTGCTTTGAAGGAACTGAAACAATTCTGGAAATTGCAAAGAAGATGGATGAAGCCATTGAAAAGGAAACCACCGAGTGGAAAGGTTCGCAGGAAACTGAAAACGGCGCAGATAAGCTGATCAAGCTGTTGGATCGCCTGCCCGGATTTGTATTCCGTTGGGCAGTCAATATCCTGATGTGGATGGATAAGCACAATATTATGCCGAAGGCAATCATTGAACTGAGTCCCTTCCATACATCTTTCTTTATCACCAATCTGAAGTCTTTGGGCATCAACCATATTTACCACCATGTTTACGATTTTGGTACCACTGGTATTTTCCTGGCTATGGGCAAGGAAAAAGTTGTTCCGGTATTTAACGGAGACGAGGTGATAAAACAGAAGCAGATGGGGTTTGGTATGGTGTCTGACGAGCGCTTTTGTGATGGCCTTTACCTGTCCCGTTCCTTGCGTCAAATGCGCAAGTTGATGAAGAATCCCTCGCTGATGGAAAAGCCGCTGGAAAAGAAAGTGGAAGACATACTCTGAGAATTTTTACATATAATTTCAAACTACTGATGATACCGATGTGTGAAGATGTTCACAGCCGGGGTCGCAGCCAGTCCGGCTGTCGGCTCCGGCTGTTTGCGTCATGGGAGTTTTCTGAGGAGCGTTCGGGAAAAGTCAGGTCTTGACAAGAAAGGGAAGTTGCATTTAATATTTATAATGTATATTTATATTTTGACATCCATATAGTATGGGCGCAAGAGTAGAAATCACATTTGGGAAAAATCCTTGATTTGGTCAAAAGCATACCGAAGTCGGTATGCTTTCTTTGAGAAGGGAATGTGGCTTCTTGCAGTTCAAATTAAATTCTCTAAAAAAACATTGGAATCCGACTCGCTTTGTTATTTTATCCTTCGGATTAATCATTTTTGTAGGTACAGTTTTGTTGGCGCTGCCCATTGCCAGCCGGGATGGACAAAGTGCGGGTTTTTTAACTGCTTTGTTTACTGCGACATCGGCGACTTGCGTTACCGGACTGATCTTGGTGGATACCTGGTTGCACTGGACTTTGTTTGGTCAGATTGTTATTCTGATAATGATTCAACTGGGCGGTTTGGGCTTTATGACGGCGATCACATTGGTTATGCTGGCAACGAAGCGTCGTATTTCTTTATCCCAGCGGTTACTGATGGTTTCTACATTTAACCTTAACGATATGGATGGTGTTGTTCGTGTTGTGCGTCATGCACTGAAAGGGACGCTTTTGTTTGAAGGTGCGGGCGCAATTATTCTTTCAATGTGCTTTGTTCCGCAGTTCGGCGCAGCCGGAATCTGGCGTGGAGTGTTTCACGCGGTTTCCGCATTTTGTAATGCGGGGTTTGATTTGTTGGGTGCTAACGGCGAGTTCAGCAGTGTGATTAGCTATAACAATCATCCCATCGTGCTGCTTACGCTTGCACTGCTGGTGGTAATCGGCGGTCTTGGATTTTTGATTTGGGAAGATATCTGGACCAATCGGAAGTGGAAAAAGCTATCCCATTATACGAAAATGGTTTTGACTGGTACATTTGTATTGTTGTTGGCTGGATTTCTGATAGTACTGCTCATAGAGTGGAAGAATCCTGCAACATTGGGTCCCATGCCCGTGTGGCAGAAGTTGGTCAACGCCCTGTTTCAGTCAGTCACGCTGCGTACAGCTGGATTTGATGCCATTGGACAAGGAACGATGGAGCCGGTTACCAAGTTCTTTTCAATATTGCTCATGCTGGTGGGCGGATGCAGTGGGTCCACCGCCGGTGGAATTAAAGTGGGAACTGTGTGTGTTTTGCTGCTGGCTGTACGTGCCGGCATGGCCGGTCGAGGGGAGGTCACGTTGCGTGGACGATCGATTCCCCCGCGGCGTGTGTTTGATGCCATGACGTTGGTATTTGTAGTTGCGGCCTTGTTTGTTGGTGGCACATTAACGCTGGCAATGGTGGATGGCGTGCCCCTTTTAGACGCTGCGTTTGAAGTGGCTTCGGCAATTGGTACGGTCGGTTTGACCACGGGGATCACACCCAATCTGTCTGTGGTTTCCGGCCTGATCGTGATTGGTCTGATGTTCTTGGGACGTGTAGGAATCCTGTCTGTCTCGGTTGCTTTCCTGACCCGCAAGGGTGGAGCAGCAAAAATCAAATACCCGACCATGGACATCATGATCGGTTGAAAAAAGGCGGTGCCCGTTTGTGAAAATGTTTGTTGTCATCGGGTTAGGGCGTTTTGGTACTGCGGTTGCTCTTGAACTGTGTAAGTTGGGGCACGAAGTATTGGTTATTGATACCAACGAAGCTGCCGTTCAGGCAATTGCCGATCGTGTAACACACGCAGCAACCGGAAACGCTGCAGATCCCGCTGTGCTCAAGGCATTGGGAGTACGCAACTATGACTGTGCCATCCTGGCCGCAGTACAGGACGTGGGAGAAAGTGCGCTTATTACCCTTGCGCTGAAGGAATTGGGTGTTCCAAAAGTGATCTGTAAAGCGAAAGATGCCACCCACAAGAAGGTCTTGGAGCGGATGGGTGCTGATAGGGTTATTATTCCGGAATATGAAAGTGGCATCAAGCTGGCGCAGGGGTTGGCACGCTCTAACGTGCTGAACTTTATTGAACTAAGTGAAGAACACGGTATTGTAGAGGTAGATTCGCCTGCTAATTGGATTGGCAAGAGTTTAAAAGAAGTAGATGTACGTGCCAGATATAACGTAACAGTAATTGCCGTTCACGAGAAGGGAACAGAGAAAATGACTGTGGCCCCCGGTGCAGACTATGTGTTCTGCGAAGGAGAAACTGCAATTGTTCTGGGACGATACGAAGATATCAACCGACTGAACGAGAGATGAATTCGATGGAACTTGTGACAAGTCGTCAGAACAATATCATCAAGCATATCAAAAAGCTGTCTTCCGACCGAAAGTATCGGCGCTCCTGCGGAGAATTCCTCTGCGAAGGACCGAAGATGCTTGCCGAGGCGGAACGCTGGGGTTTTGTACCTAAGACGATTCTGGCCTGTGAAGCAGCTCAGCTGCAGCAGTGGGAGGGCCGCGCATCGAAGACCGTGCTGGTTAGCCCTGAACTGCTTGCTTACGCGGCGGACACGGAGACCCCTCAGGGGCTCCTGTTTACCTGCATGATTCCGGACGGGCCGGAGGAACTGCCGTGCGAGCGGCTATTGGTTCTGGACGGTGTGCAGGACCCAGGTAATATTGGAACTATCCTGCGTACGGCGGATGCCTTTGGTGCAGATGGATTGGTTCTGCTGCCCGGCTGTGCCGATCCCTGGTCGCCCAAGGTGGTTCGTGCAACCATGGGAGCCTGTTTCCGGCTGCCTATTTTGACCTATTCCCTGCAGGAACTGACGGAATTTTTGGCGAAAAAAAGCATTCCCCTGTATGCCACGGCGCTGCGGGAGGACACGCGAGATATCCGTGATGTGGACCTGAGCCAGGCTGCGGTGGTCATTGGCAGCGAAGGACGGGGTATATCTGAGCATGTGCTGCAGGCGTGTGAAACGACATTGAAGATCCCCATGCGAGACCGATGCGAGTCACTGAATGCAGCTATGGCTGCAGGAATCGTGCTTTGGGAAGCCTGGAGATAATTGGAATGGAAGGAGAGCGGATATATGGCAACCTTAAAATATTGGCTTTGGCTGACCGGGCGTACCGGGATATCCGCTCTGCGCCGTGTGCAGTTGTTGGAGCAACTCGGGAGTCCTGAGCAGATTTACTTTGCGGACAACTCTGAATATGCGTTGATTGATGATTTGCCGGAAGGAGCGCGTCGCTCCTTAGCGGACAAGTCTTTGGACGAGGCAGAGCGGGTTCTGGAAGAGTGCGGAAGATTGGGAATTTCCCTGCTGACCCTGCAGGATGCTCACTATCCCGATTGCCTGAAGAATATACCGGATCCTCCGGCGGTATTGTACTATAAAGGAAAGCTGCCTGACTTTGACCGGGAACTGGCCATTGGTATGGTGGGCGCTCGCGAGTGCAGCGAATACGGAAAAACGATGGCCGCACGGCTGGGGTTGGAACTGGCTCGGGCAGGTGCGGTGGTTGTGTCCGGCATTGCGCAGGGCATTGACAGCCATGCCATCAAGGGCGCTCTTGCCGGTGGAGGAACGGTGGTTTCCGTTTTGGCTGGTGGTATTGATAAGATTTACCCGTGGAAAAGCCGCTTCCTCTATGATGATGTTGCTGCTGCCGGTGCGTTGATCTCGGAGTATCCACCGGGGACACCGCACAAGGGGACTCATTTCCCGGTGCGTAATCGTATCATCAGTGGCTTGTCCGACGGAGTGGTTGCCGTAGAGGGGAAAGAGAAGAGTGGCACCATGATCACCATGGATCTGGCATTGGAGCAGAATCGTGACACGTTTGCTGTACCCGGTCCTGCTGATGCGCCCATGAGTACAGGTACGAATCGCCTGATCCGCATGGGTTGGGCTAAGCTGGTTGGTTCAGCCGCTGATATCCTGATCGAATACGAGGGACGAAAAAAACTGCGCCGCACCCTGCCCATGAAGCAGGAGGAAGAAGAGCAGAGGTTGGAGACGGCCCTGAAATCGAAGCGTGAAATACCTCCGGTAAATGAGCAACCGGAGAAAAAAGTGGTTGACAAGAACGAAAACAGGGCATATATTGACTGGAAGAGTGCGCGAGAGTTATTTACGGATGACGAGCGCGATATCCTGTTGACCCTTGCACAAAAGGAACTGTTGGCCGATGAAATCATCGAGGCCACTCAAATTCCTGCCCGTCGTGTGCTTTCTGCTCTGACGGTTTTGCAAGTGCGTGGTTATGTGGAAGCGCAACCGGGCAGACGCTTTGTGAGCTTGGTAGCACTAAATCAAGAATAAAATCCAATGTAACAATACTTTGGAGGCATATAATGGCAAGTAAAAAGAATCTGGTCATCGTGGAGTCCCCCGCTAAGGCCAAAACCATCGGAAAATATCTGGGGCCCGACTATGAAGTGAAGGCTTCTATGGGCCATGTACGAGATTTGCCCAAAAGCAAGATTGGCGTGGATATCGAAAATGATTTTACGCCCAATTATCAGCCGATCAAGGGCAAGGAAGAAATCATTAGCGAGTTGAAGAAGTCTGCCAAGTCTAGCGAGAAAGTGTATCTCGCAACTGACCCGGACCGTGAAGGTGAAGCAATTTCCTGGCATTTGAAGGAACTTCTGGAACTGTCCGATGAGAAGGTGTGCCGCGTCACGTTCAACGAAATCACCAAGCGCGTGGTCAGCGAGTCCATCGCGGCCCCCCGTGCCATCGACACGGATTTGGTGGATGCGCAACAGGCCCGCCGTCTGCTGGACCGCATCGTGGGTTATCAGCTCTCTCCATTGCTGTGGAAGAAGATTCGCCGCGGACTGTCTGCCGGACGCGTCCAGTCCGTGGCCACCCGCATGGTTTGCGACCGTGAGGAAGAGATTCGTGATTTCAAGCCGGAGGAGTACTGGTCTCTGGACGTGACTCTGGACCGCATCGCACCCAATCTGGGCGGTTTTACAGCCCAGTTCTATGGTCGTGAGAAGAAGATGGAACTGCATAGCGAGCAGGAGGTCAATACTGTGCTCGATGCCGTGCAGAACGCACCCTTTGCGGTTACCGGAGTGAAGCGTCAGGACAAGAGCCGCAACCCCGCACCTCCCTTCATTACCTCCACCCTCCAGCAGGAGGCATCCCGCAAGCTGAACATGACCCCGCGCCGCACTATGTCCATCGCCCAGCAGTTGTACGAAGGCGTGGACATTTCCGGTGAAGGCACTGTGGGTCTGATTACCTATATGCGTACCGACTCCCTGCGCCTGTCCAACGATGCGCTGGATGCCGCCAAGCAGTTCATCCACAGCCGCTACGGCGCGGAGTATTATCCCGAAAAGACCCGTGTGTTTAAGACCAAGTCCGGTGCACA
>CAZDXX010000089.1:0-6659 GCA_964509595.1 uncultured Oscillospiraceae bacterium | reverse complement strand
GTCTGGTGGGCGACTTCCACGAGGCACTGAAGGACGTGCAGGAGCAGTTCCACCCCGACCGCATCCTGATCGAGCCCTCCGGCGTAGGCAAGCTGTCCGATGTCATCGCTGCCGTAGAGGCCACTGTGGCCGAGTGCCCTGAAATGGCTCTAAACAGTTTCACCACCGTGGCCGACGGCTCCAAGGTGAAGATGTACATGAAAAACTTCGGCGAGTTCTATAACAACCAGATCGAGCATGCCGGAGCCATCATCCTCTCCCGCACACAGAAACTGTCCCAGGACAAGCTGGAGACTGCTGTGGCTCTGCTGCGCGAGAAGAACGCCGACGCCGCCATTCTGACCACCCCCTGGGACGAGATCGACGGCAAAACCATCCTCTCCGCCATCGAGAAGGTCAGCCTGGTCGACTCCCTGCTGGCCGAGGTGCATGAGCAGCACCACCACGAGCATGACGAGCACTGCACCTGCGGCTGCCATGACCACGACCATGAGCATCATGACCACGACCATGAGCATCATGACCACGAGCACAACCATGATGAGCACTGCGACTGCGGCTGTCACGAGCACGAGCACGAGCACCATCATGAGCATGAACATGCGCATCACCACGACCATGACCACGATCACCACGACCATGAGCATGACGAACACTGCACCTGCGGCTGCCATGATCACGACCACCATCATCATGCCGACGAGGTTTTTGCCTCCTGGGGTGTGGAAACGCCCAAGATTTTTACCCGCTCCACGCTGGAGGAGATCCTGGTCCTCCTGAGCACCGGCGCATACGGCACCGTTCTACGTGCCAAGGGTATCGTCCGCGGCCACGACCGCTGGTTGGAATTCGACTATGTTCCCGGCGAGTGGGAAGTGCGTCACGGTCATGCCGACTATACCGGCAAACTGTGTGTCATCGGCACCAACCTGAACGAGCCCTCTCTAGCCAATCTGTTCGGCGTGTAATCCCACGGAGGTTTCGCCCATGAAGAAAAAAGAACTCCCCGTCTATCTCTTTGCCGGTTTTCTGGAATCCGGCAAAACCCAGTTTATCAACAACATTCTGGCCGATGGTTTCGCCAAGGACGAACGCACACTGCTGCTGTGCTGCGAGGAAGGCGAGCTGGAATATGACCCCAAGGTGTTGAAAAACGTCACCGTAATCACCATTGAGGACGCGGAAGACATCACTCGGGACTATCTGGAACAGCTGGATAAAAAGTACCGCCCCGAACAGGTTTTGATTGAGTGGAACGGCATGTGGGGCATGCAGAAGCTGATCGAAGAGGATCTGCCCGACCATTGGCCCCTGTACCAGTGCATGACCATCGTGGACGCCACCACCTTTGAGGTGTATGTCAAGAACATGGGCCAAATCATGATGGAAAAGATTATCAACGCCGACATGCTGGTTTTCAACCGTTGTACTCCAGAACTGGCCACTCAGCTACGCGCTCGCAACCTGCGCATGGTCAACCGCCGGGCCGACATGTATCTGGACTTTGTGGACGAGCATGTGGAGGAGTACGCCGACGATACCGTCTGTCCCTTCGACCTGTCCGGTAACGTGCTGAACATCTCTGATGACGACTACGGCGTGTGGTTCGTGGACGTGATGGATCACCCCGAGCGCTACGCCGGCAAAACCGTCCATATGAAAATGGTCATGTGCCACTCCAAGCAGTTCCCCGGCGTATGCTGCCCCGGCCGCTTTGCCATGGTCTGCTGCGAGGAGGACGTGCAGTTCCTGGGCCTGATTGCCGAGGGCGAGGGCCTGACCGACTATAAGAACCACGACTGGGTGGACGTGACCGCCCGCATGAGCGTGGAAAAGCGCAAACCCTATAATGGTGACGGCCCGGTTATGAACGTAATTTCCATTTCCCCCGCTGACCCAGCGGTACCCGATATCGTTAGCTTTTGATTCAAAAGGCGCTGCACCGATTTTTTGGTGCAGCGCCTTTTTAGCGTCAAACTATAAAATTAATTTTCAACAGACTGTGATTTTATTACTCCGGCTTGGAGATCGTCTTAGCCTGGTGATAGTGGGTATGCAGCAGGTCGTGGGCCTTCTGCGACAGCGGCCGTCCAAAGAAATTCTTGTAGATAGCGATGATTTCGGGATTTTCATGGCTCTTGCGCAGGGGCAGATCCTTATCCAACTCGTACAGAGCCTGCATACGTTTTTTGCGCACCTCGTTGGTGGTGCCGATGGGCTGGCCACCACCGCCAATACAACCGCCGGGACAGGCCATGACCTCAATAAAGGCATAGTCGCCGGCGTGCTTGAGCAGCTCTTCCGCCTTCTTCAGGGTGTGCGCCACAGCCACCTTCAAGGGCGTACCATTCAAATCGATGGTGGCCTCCTTGATACCCTCAAAGCCGCGCACTTCCTCAAAGTCCAACTTGGGCAGCAGTTCGCCAGTATATACCTCATAGGCCGTACGCAGAGCGGCCTCCATAACACCGCCAGTAGCGCCAAAAATGGCACCGGCACCGGTGGCAGTACCCAGAGGAGAGTCAAAATTGCTCTCGGGTACATTGGGCATATCAACGCCCTTGTAACGAATCAACTTGGCGATCTCACGGGTGGTCAGCACGTGATCCACATCGCGGTATCCATCGCGGCCCATTTCGGGACGCTTGGCTTCGTACTTCTTGGCGGTACAGGGCATGACAGAAACAGTGACGATATCCTTGGGATCCAATCCCATCTTCTCGGCGTAGTAGGTCTTGGAAACCGCACCGAACATCTGCTGGGGACTCTTGGCGGTGGACAGGTTATCCATCAGCTCAGGGTGATGCTTCTCCACGTAATTGACCCAACCGGGAGAGCAGGAAGTGATCAAAGGCAGTCGTCCGCCGTTCTTGATACGATCCAGCAACTCAGAGCCTTCCTCCAGAATGGTCAGGTCGGCAGTAAAGTTGGTGTCAAACACCTTATCAAAGCCCAGCATACGCATGGCAGTGACCATCTTACCGGTGACCAACTCGCCCGGATCCATACCGAACTCATCACCCAGCGCCACACGGACAGCAGGGGCCACCTGAACGATCACATGTTTGTCTGGATCCTGAATGGCACGCCAGACTCCCTGGGTATCGTCCTTTTCCACGATTGCGCCAACAGGGCATACCAACGAACACTGGCCGCAGAGGACGCAATCGGTCTCCCACATAGGCAGGTCAAAGGCGGTTGTGATCTTATAGCGGGCAGCGCGGTAGGCAGGGGTCAGAGCATCGATGCCGTGCAGTTCCTGGCAGGCCTTCACGCAGCGGCCGCACTTGACGCACTTGGATGGATCCTTGACGATGGAGGGGTTATCCACGCGCAGAGGCTCACGACTGGAAATGTCAGGCAACTCAGGACGCAGTAGATTGAAGCGGCGGCACAGGGCCTGCAGCTCGCAGTTACCACTGCGGGCGCAGGCCAGACAGTTCTGCTTGTGGTCAGCCAGCATCAGCTCCAGAATACCGGTTTGGGCATCGTACACCTTCTTGGTATCGGTGAAGACCTCCATACCTTCGCGCACAGGGGTCGTACAGGAAGTCTGCAGGTTGCGGGATCCCTTGATTTCCACCACGCACAAACGGCAGTGTGCCTTGGACTCCTGATCGGGATGATAGCACATATGAGGGATGTCGATATTCAGCATGCGGGCGGCATCGATGACGAGGGTGCCCTCCTCTACCTCCAGAGGCAGATTGTTGATCTTGATATGTACCTTGCTCATCGAATGGCCACCTCCTCCTCGATTTTGAATACTTCAGGGAAATGTTCCCGTGCAGACAGCAAGGCAGACTGACTGGCCTGACCCAGACCACACAGGGATGCGTTGGTCATAATATTGGCAAATTTAAACAGGGTATCGATGTCCTTCTGGGTGTGTTCTTCCTTGGCAATTTTGTCCAGAATCATGATGATGTGGCGGTTGCCCTCACGACAAGGGGTGCACTGTCCACAGCTCTCGTGACCGAAGAACTTCTGGGTAATGCGCAGGAAGCCAATGACAGAAGTGCGTTCATCGACCACCAGAACAGCGCCGGAACCCACGGGGGTCAGACCGGCGGCACGCAAATCTTTGTAAGTATAGGGAGTATCCAACTGATCGGGATTTGCAATCTTGCCGGAGGCGCCGCCCAACTGCACCAGACGCAGTTTCTGGCCCGTAGTCACACCGCCTGCCAACTCGATAATCTCACGGATAGTGGTGCCGAAGGGAATCTCGAACACGCCGGGTTTATTGACGTTTCCACAGACCGAAATCATCTTGGTGCCGGGGCAGTCAGGGGTGCCCTGGCGCTTATAGAATCCCTCATCATCCAACAGAACATTGGGAACGATGGACAGAGACTCTACGTTATTGACGCAGGTGGGACGACCAAAAACACCGCACTGTTTGATGTAGGGAGGTTTTTTACGGGGACGGCCTGCCTTGCCCTCAATGGACTCAGCCAGAGCAGTACCCTCGCCGCAAACGTAGGCGCCCGCGCCGGAGTACAGGTGGATGCGATAGTTCAGGCCACTGCCCAGAATATTCTCGCCCAGATAGCCGGCTTTCTCGCAGGCGGCAATGGCGTTTTTCAACAGGGGGCGCAGGTGGGAGTATTCTTCACGCAGGTAGATATAACCGTCCTGCGCATCAACAGCCCAACCGGCAATGATCATACCCTCCAGCAACTGGAATGGGTCACGCTTGATCAGCTCACGGTCCTTAAAGGTACCGGGCTCACCCTCATCGGCGTTACAGACCACACACTTCAGTGGAGCGACCTCCTCACGGGCCTGACGCCACTTCAGGCCCATGTCATAGGCGGCGCCGCCGCGGCCCTGTACACCATTGTCAGACAGCACATTGGCGATTTCCACGCCGTTCATGGTCAGCGCCTTGCGCAGTGCTCTAAAACCATCGTGAGCTTCATAATCCTTGATATCCCACGGATCGTACTTACCGAACCGACGGGAGATGAATTGTACTGCTTTTGCCATTTAGTTTCTCCCTCCTGTCAGTCAAGCTGGCGCAGCATGGCCAGAATTTTTTCTCGGTCAGTCAGTTTGCCATAAACTACGCCATTCACACGTACGGCAGGGGCAATATCGCAGGCACCGAAGCAGGGAACCTTAGAAATGGTAAAGCGGCCATCGTAGGTGACCTCACCCAACTCAATACCCAGAATATCCTTCAATGTTTCCAGTAATGTATCAGAGTCGTTAACACGGCAGGGTGCGCTGTTGCAGACTTCCAGTGGATACTTGGCTCGAGGGCGCACGTGCAAGGCAGTGTAAAAACTGATTACATCGTAAATCTGTGTGATCTTAACACCCAGTTTATCGGCCAGATAAACTGCGACAGGGCGGGAGATGTGCTTGCGTTCCGAGTTGGCCTGAACATCCAACAGAATGCCCACCAGCTGGGTGGGATCGTTATCATGATCGGCCATGATGCGGTCAATAATAGCCTTATCGCTTTCAGTCAACACAGCAGGCGTGGTATCGAAGGGTTTCATGGGACAGGTCTCCTTTCTCGCTGAGGAAAAACAATCAGCCATTTTAATATATGTAAATTTTACCGACCCAAAAAAGCAATGTCAAGAATAGATATTGTTTTAACAAGCTAAAGTGTTACTCTGTTAAAGAAATATCCATTTTCGGTAATTTTTTCTGTGCAAAAAGACAAGAACTTTTTATTTGACAAAGGCTGTCTGTCCGGCAATATTAAGAAAGAGGCGCTCAACCGAGCGCCTCTTTGCTTACTTTGCATATTCAATTGCTTTGGTCTCACGCAGGACATGTACCTTGATCTGACCGGGATATTCCATCTCTTCCTCGATCTTTTTAGCGATCTCGCGGGCCAGAATAACCATACGGTCTTCGCTCACCATCTCAGGTTTGACCATGATGCGGACCTCACGACCGGCCTGAATGGCAAAGGACTTGTCAACGCCCTCAAAAGAGGAAGTGATCTCTTCCAGCTTCTCCAGACGTTTGATGTAGTTCTCCAGGTTCTCACGACGCGCACCGGGACGGGCTGCGGAAATGGCGTCAGCAGCCTGCACCAGGCAGGCAATAACAGTGCGGGGCTCCACATCGTTGTGGTGTGCCTCGATGGCGTGAACGACTTCCTCGTTCTCGCGGTACTTGCGGGCCAGCTCCACGCCAATTTGGACGTGGGATCCCTCCACTTCGTGGTCGATGGATTTACCCAGGTCATGCAGCAGACCGGCACGCTTGGCCAAAGTCACGTCGGCACCGATCTCGGCAGCCAGCAAACCAGCCACGTGGGATACTTCCATGGAGTGGTTCAGAACATTCTGACCGTAGCTGGTACGGTATTTTTGACGTCCCAGCAGCTTGACCAGCTCGGGATGCAATCCGTGGACATTGGTCTCAAACACGGCGCGCTCGCCTTCAGCCTTGATAGTAGCATCCACCTCGCGCTTAGCCTTCTCCACCATTTCCTCAATGCGAGCGGGGTGGATACGACCGTCCAAAATCAGCTTTTCCAGCGCCAGACGCGCGATCTCACGGCGGACAGGGTCAAAGCAGGAGACAGTAATAGCTTCGGGGGTGTCATCGATAATCAGGTCAACACCGGTCATGGTCTCCAGAGTGCGGATATTGCGGCCCTCACGGCCAATGATGCGGCCCTTCATTTC
>CAZDXX010000088.1:0-6665 GCA_964509595.1 uncultured Oscillospiraceae bacterium | reverse complement strand
TGTACTCACAGGTGTAGCCCATCTTCTCCAGTTCAGCCTTCATGACATCGACCTGATACTGGGAGTTGGCCTCGGAAGAGCAGTACAGCAGAGCCACGGTCTTGGCATCGGGGAACCAGGTCTGGACCATCTTGGCCTGCTCCTGCAGAGAGGCCAGGTCAGAAGCGCCGGAGATGTTACCGCCCACGGTGCCGGAGAAGTTCTCAATGCCCAGAGCCACACCGTACTCGGTGACGGAGGTGCCGATAATGGGAATCTCGGTGGTGGCGGCGGCAGCGGCCTGCAGGGCAGAGGTGGCATTGGCCATGATCAGATCCACTTCGTTGGCGACGAACTGGTTGACGATGGTGGAACACATGGTCATCTCGTTGCCGGCGTTCTGGTTGTCGATTTTCACGTTTTCTTCGCCCAACTCGGCGTGCAGAGCGTCAATAAAACCCTGGGTGGCGTCGTCCAGAGCCACGTGCTGCAACTGCTGGCAGATGCCGACAGAGTAAGTATCCTTGGAAGAGGTGCTGTTGGAGCAGGCGCACAGGCCCAGAACCATAACGGCGGCCAGTGCAAGGGCAAACAGTTTTTTCATGTTCATTCCTCCGCAATTCGTTGTTTTTACTACTTTTCGCAAATAGAGTGTTCCCATCATAGCCTTTTGAAAAAGGAATGTCAACGAAGATTTGAAAAAATGATGCTTATCATTTAAAAGTCCAATAATGAATATAAATGTAATAAAAATTCCGAGGGATGGCACTGCCATCCCTCGGAAACGGTTATATATGCAGTTTTAATTAACCGTCGCTGGCAACGTAGCCTTCGGGAACGGTCAGGCCCAGAGCGTCACAGATGGTGGGGTTGTACTTCTTGGTGACGGGGGCGTACGCGATGGGCATTTCGGAGATGTCGGCCTCGCCGGTCAAAACCTTGGCAGCCATCTGGCCGGTGGTGTAGCCCAGGTCATAGTAGCTGATGGACAGGCTGGCCACGCCGCAGCCGTTCATGATGCCTTCCTCACCGGCGATGACGGGGATCTTGGCGGGCTGGCAGATATTGTCGATGATGCCGGTGTTGGAAGCGACAGTGTTGTCAGTGGGAACGTAGATGACGTCGCTGGAAGCAACGGCGTTCTCGGTCACGGCAGCCAGGTCGTTGGAGTCGGAGAAGGAGTACAGAGTTGCGGTGAGACCGGCGGCTTCCAGCTCAGCCTTCACCACATCCACCTGATACTGGGAGTTAGCCTCAGCGGAGCAGTAGATAAGACCGACGTTCTTGGCATCGGGGAACCACTCCTTGATCATAGCGGCCTGGTCAGCCAGAGGAGCCAGGTCGGAAGTGCCGGAGATGTTGCCGCCCACGGTGCCGGAAAAGTTCTCGATCTCCAGAGCCACGCCGTACTCAGTGACAGCGGTGCCCAGAACGGGGATCTCGGTGGTAGCGGCGGCAGCGGCCTGCAGGGCGGGGGTGGCGTTGGCCAGAATCAGGTCAACTTCATCTGCCACAAACTGGTTGACGATGGTGGAGCACATGGGAATGTCGTTGGAAGCGTTCTGGTTGTTGAAGGTGACCTTGTCGCCCAGCTCTTCGGTCAGAGCATCCATAAAGCCCTGAGTGGCGAGATCCAGAGCGTCGTGCTGAACCAGCTGGCAGATACCGACAGAGTAAGTATCCGCTTTCTTCTCGCCGCAGGCAACAAGGGGCAGAAGCATGGCAATGGTCAAAACCAAAGCCAGGATTTTAGACATCTTTTTCATTTCAATTTCCTCCAAATCAATGCTTTAACGCTTTTAGCTATTAAAGTAGATGTTGGGTGTATTATACGACCGGCTTTTGGAAATGTCAATAGCTAATTTGAAGGGATAATGCTTGTTATTAAAATGTTCAATGAAAGATGGCGTTAAAATTAATAATCCTGAAAGCGGAACGAGAGGTGACAAAAAGATGAAGGTTCTGTGAAGCTTGGCCGATTGCGATGGACTTTTTATATTAGATGTGGTACACTAACCTGTAACCTATTGACAGAAAGAAGGACCTGCTTTGCGGATCGATGTACTGGGAGTTCAATTTGACAACGTAACCATGGAACGGGCGGTCGAAACGGCTGCTGCCATGATATCAGAGGGCGGACCCCATTATGCGGTGACCCCCAATGCGGAGTTTGTCCAGCGCGCGGAGAAGGACGAGCAGTTCCGCACTGCCCTGAACGGCGCGAATCTGGTGCTGCCTGACGGCATCGGCGTGGTCTATGCCGCGAAGATTTTGGGCCGCCCCCTGCAGGGACGCGTGCCCGGCTGCGATTTTGCCGCTGCGCTTTGCGGCTGGATGGCCAAGAATGAGAAAAAACTGTTTTTGCTGGGGGCCAAGCCCGGCGTGGCCGAGCAGGCTGCGGCCAATCTGGAAAAAGCTCATCCCGGTCTGCAGATCTGTGGTACCCATGACGGTTATTTTAAAGAGGATGCCCCCGTGGTGGAGGCCATCCGTGCCGCCGGTGCCGATGTGGTCTTTGTCTGTTTGGGCGCACCCAAGCAGGAATATTGGATGATTCAAAACGGAGAGGCCACCGGCGCGTCCTTCCTGATTGGTTTGGGCGGTTCGCTGGATGTGTTTGCCGGTACCGTGAAGCGTGCGCCGGAGACCTGGCAGAAGCTGGGCCTGGAATGGCTCTACCGGCTGCTGAAGCAGCCCTCCCGCATTGGCCGGATGGCAAAGCTGCCGCTGTTTTTGGTGTCGGCAGCTGGTGCCAAGCTGAAAGGAAAGTGATGACCATGGCAGGAAAACTGATCGTGTTTGAAGGGACCGACGGTTCCGGCAAGTCTACCCAGTTCCGTCTTGCCTGTGAAACATTGAATGAACAGGGAAAAGAATTCCGAACGATGGTCTTTCCCCGTTACAAAGAAGAGTCTTCTGCTTTGGTGCGTATGTATCTGGGCGGACAGTTTGGAAGTCGTCCTTCGGATGTGAATGCGTATGCTGCATCGACATTTTACGCTGTCGACCGTTACGCCGGCTATAAACAGGAGTGGGGCGGTTATTATGAAGCGGGCGGTATGATGGTGTCCGACCGCTATACCACATCCAATGCCATTCATCAGGCATCCAAGCTGCCTGAGGAGGAGCGAGAGGAATATCTGCGCTGGCTGGGTGAATTTGAGTATAATCGTTTGGGCCTGCCCAAGCCTGATTTGGTGCTCTGGATGGATATGCCCATCGAAAAAACGGTAGAAAATCTTCGCCGCCGCGAGAGCGACACCAATACCACGGCCGATATTCATGAGGTTGACTCCGAATACCTGCGTGCCTGTTATACCGCTGCGGCAAAGGCCGCGCAATTTTACGGATGGCAGCGGATCAGCTGCGTGGACGAAAACGGAGAATTGCGCTCTATGGAAGACATTCACAACGAAGTGATGCATAAAATCGCCGAACTGTAAGGAGGTCATGGTATGGTTTATGTTTTGTTAGGGAACGGATTTGAAGCCATTGAGGCTCTGGCGGCAGTCAACACCCTGCGCCGGGGTGGAGCAGACGTGAGGATGGTCGGAATTGGCGGTATGACCGTTGCCAGTTCCCATCATATTCAGGTCACTGCCGACGTGGCAGTGGAGGATGTAAAACTGGTCGCGGGTGATATGTTGGTGCTGCCGGGTGGACTGGGTGGCGTTGCTTCTATTGAGGAAAGCGAATCTGCCATGACACTGGTTCGTCAGGCACGCGCAGATGATTCGATGTGGTTGTGTGCTATCTGTGCCGCACCTACGCTGTTGGCCCGTGCCGGTTTGATTGGCGAAGGAGACCATGCTGTGTGTTACCCCGGAATTGAAGGGGAAATGACTGGTGTAGGTGTGACTGCGCACATGGATGAGTCTGTGGTCGTGGACGGGAAACTGATTACCGGTCGGGCTCCCGGCTCCGCCTACGATTTCGGTCTAAAGCTGTTGGAAATGGTAAAGGGTTCCGAAACGGCTGAGCAGGTGCGGTGCGATATGCACTATTTCGCGTGACGGTAGAGCAGAAAAAAGCCTCTCTGCGGCAAAAAATGGCCGGGATGCCCCGTCCGGACTGGGAGCCGATGCTGCAAGCGTTTCTGGCACTGCCCGAGCTGAGTGAGGCTCGAACTGTGCTGCTGTTTTACGGCGTGAACCGGGAGCCGGATACAAAAGCACTGATTCAAACTCTTCTGAAACAAGGGAAAACAGTGGCCCTGCCCAAGTGCCTTCCTGAACGCCGAATGGAAGTGCGGATCGTGCGCAGTTTGGATGATTTGAAGCCGGGTGCTTACAGCATTCCGGAACCGGTTGAGGATTGTCCTGTGATCGAGCGGGACAGAATTGACTTGATTCTGGTGCCCAATGTCTGCTGCGACAAACAGGGCTATCGTCTGGGCCGCGGCGCAGGCTACTACGACCGCTATTTGGCCGGTTACACCGGCATTACCGTGGCGCTGTGTCCAAAGCAGTGGCTGCAGGAGAGACTGCCGGTTGATGAGTTCGATTTGCCGGTGGAGCTTGTCCTGACTGAGACAAAATCATGGCGCGGAGACAAGTCCCCGCGCCACGATGGAGCGTAAGCGCCCGTTGCTGATGTAGATCAGCAGCAGCCGCAATCGTTGCTGCAGCCGCAGT
This sequence comes from uncultured Oscillospiraceae bacterium, assembly GCA_964509595.1. Classification (GTDB taxonomy): domain Bacteria; phylum Bacillota; class Clostridia; order Oscillospirales; family Oscillospiraceae; genus JAJPXI01. Next base: position 2,052 of record CAZDXX010000088.1, on the reverse strand, counting down.
TGTTGCCGCAGCTGTTGCCACCCCAGCTGTTACCGCAGCAGCAGAAAAGCAGGATGATGATCAGGATGATCCAGCAGCAGCTGCCGCCACCCATGTTGTTACCAAAGCACATGTTTTTCACCTCGTTTCTTAAAGGCAGCGGGAGTCGAACCCCGCACCGGTTTTTACAGGCGGATTTCCGCCCATGCTGCGTCATTGGCCTTGGAAATACTGACGCAAGGTAATGACAACAAGGCAAAAGCATCGAAGCAAGCCGCTGAAATGCGGCGCCGGGGTCAACTCCCATTGCCTTGCCATCTGCGTTATACTATGAAAGTGGACAGAAACCGGTACCATAGCAAAGGAGAAAATTTTTATGGACGAGAATCGCACTGCGGGTGAACCCCGTCGCACTTCCAATTCAAAAAAACGCCGCCGTCGTCGCCGCCGCGGTATGGGTCTGCTGAAAGCATTGATCTACGTGGCCTTTGTGATTGGAGCTTCCGTTCTGCTGGCGACCTACGGCTGGACGCTGGCCAACGATGTGTTGTCGCTGAACAAAGCGGATCATTCGGCCACTATTGTGCTGCCTGATTCCATTTTCAGTGAGCAGCAGGTGGAAGAGGAAATAACGGATGAAGCCGGCAACGTGACGATCAGTACGAAGTCCGTCACAGTGGCGGATATGGACTATGTCACCAAGGAGCTGAAGGAAAACGGCCTGATCGAGAACGAATGGCTGTTTAAGCTCTTTGCGAAGTTGACCAACGGCGATACCAAGCTACGTGCCGGAACCTACACCTTGGATACCGACATGGATTATCGCGCCATTGTCAGTAATTTGGGTTCTTCCTCTGTTTCTCGTGCCACGGTTACTGTGACCTTTGTGGAAGGCAGCACGGTGGATCAGATTTTTGAACAGATGGAAGAAAACGGTGTGGCCACAGTGGAAGCGCTGCAGGATATGGCCGCCACCCACGATTATGCCTTCTCCTTCCTGCAGGATATTCCCTTGGGCGATTACCGTCGTCTGGAGGGTTATCTGTTCCCGGATACCTACGAATTCTATCTGAACGAGGATCCAAAAACGGCCATCAACAAGCTGCTGGTCAACTTTGATGCCAAGTTCACGGATGAGATGCGCGAGGCCGTGGCCAAGACGGAATACTCCATCCGGGATATCCTGACCATTGCTTCTTTGATCGAGAAGGAAACCGACGGCACCGACGAAAAGACCATTTCTTCGGTCATTTACAACCGTCTGGAGAACACCTCCTACGAGACGGCCGGTTTCTTGAACATCGACGCGGCCATCCTGTACGCCACTGGGGGTACCACAGTGGATACTACTGCCGATACCCCGTACAACACCTATACCCATCAGGGCCTGACACCCGGCCCCATCTGTAACCCCGGTATGGCCGCCATTTACGCCGCTATGAACCCGGATGATACAGGTTATTATTACTATGTGCTCAACCCGTCGACTAATCGTCACGAGTATTCGAAGACTTACGAGGCGCATAAGAAGTTGGTGGATCAGTATGCAGCAAATTAACAAGCCGGAACTACTGGCTCCGGCAGGCGATTTTGAGCGTCTGCGCATGGCTGTGGCCTACGGAGCCGATGCGGTCTATCTGGCCGGCGGAGATTTCGGTATGCGAGCCTTTGCCGGCAACTTCACGCCAGAGGAACTGAAGCAGGCGGTGGAACTGTGCCACGCCAACGGCGTGCATGTCCATGTGACCTGCAACACTCTGCCTCGCAACGACGAAGTGGCCCGAATTCCGGAATTCCTGGAGCATCTGGACGCCGTTGGCGTGGACGCCATCATCGTGGCCGATCTGGGTGTGTTTCGCCTGGCGCAGAAGCACGCGCCTCATGTGCAGCTGCACATGAGCACCCAGGCCGGCGTAGCCAATTACGAATCCGCCCGTATGTGGCACGAATTGGGTGCCTCTCGTGTCATTCTGGCACGCGAGTTGTCTCTGGACGAGGTGCGCGAACTGCGTGCCAAGGTGCCTGCCGAACTGGAAGTGGAGACCTTTGTCCATGGTGCCATGTGCGTGTCCT
>CAZDXX010000087.1:0-6734 GCA_964509595.1 uncultured Oscillospiraceae bacterium | reverse complement strand
GCTACATAAAATGGATAATACAAATTTATAAATCCTGAATGGTATATCACCGCCAAGTAATTGCGTACACCAACACGAGCGCAACCGTCAGCAGAACACCAGCATAGGAAAGCGCGTTAGAATCCAAAAGAGAGCCGAGAGCAAATGCAAACACGATCAAAAAAAACAGGCACAGTAAAATAATTTTTACAATCTTTTTATTTACTTTTTTCATAGAAACCACCTCACATCCGGAAACGCTTACAAACCCTCGGCGGTATCCAGCATACCCGGATGGCAAATAGTATGCTCCAGAATCGCCTGTTCTTCGTCATTGCGAATGAGATTCTCTGCCTTGTAATATTCGTCTGCAAAATGCATAGCCAGCGGTGTTTCTTCAGTATAAACGGGCCACTGAGGCAGACCATCCCCGTTGGGATCACCGGTCCTGGCGAAATTCACCCAGTATTTCATCATAACACGGCTCATCTCGTAGTCAAATTCCGTGTAATCCCGTTTCCTTGCAGGCAAGGTTCCGAACACATAGGAAATATCCGTGCTGTGGGGGGTTGTTGCACCGAAGGGAGGTGGACCGTTTCTGCGAGGGCCTCCATGTCCGCCTTCCGGCTGCTTACGATCCATGTAATAAGTATAGATGGGAGTACGCTGATTTCTGTTGTTCCAGATCGCCCAAGCCAATTCGGGTGAGAAGGAAAATCCTCGGAAATAGTTCATGTTGTCATTCAGCTTGTCCCTCACTAGGCGGCTGAACATCCACGCATCTCCGGCTACGGTGCCACAGATGATGGGCACGTCGGCATACTTCCCCTCTTTGATCAGAACGCCGGGTACATCGGTCACCGAAAAACCGTCGATAAAGGGCTGGAAATAACCTACGGCATGACCGGGCACGATGGTCTTTGCCGCATCATCCAGGGCCACGGTAAGTTCCATCGGGTCCTTGGTCATCAGGTCCTCGTAGGTCCAGCCCAAATGTGCCAGACAACCGCGGCAGATGTCAGTAAATTCCTGTTTGGGGCGCACGGGATCAGCCTCGTTCAGACCACCGCCGGAATGGACAACAGCACGGGTAAACAGCCCTCTTGCCAGAGGCGAGGTCAGCATCATACGGGTGGAAATGCCACCGGCACTCTGACCGAAGACTAGAATCCGTTCGGGGTCACCGCCAAAGGCAGCAATGTTTTCCTTGACCCACTTCAGGGCCATGACCTGGTCCAGAATGCCCAAATTCTTGCTGCCGCCGTGTTTTTCGTCCAGCTCGGGCAAAGCAAAAAAGCCCAGTGCCCCACAGCGATAATTGAAGGTTACGACGATGGCACCTTCCTGATTCAACCCATCGCCGTCAAACTCGTGGTCGGACGCACGGCCGCCACTGAAGCCGCCGCCGTAGATCCAGAACAGAACGGGTAGCTTTTCCTCCGGCGTGTTGGCAGGAGTAAAGACGTTGAGATAAAGGCAGTCCTCAGAAATGTTCTCCATGGGTTCGGGGCCACGGGCCTTCTGAATGCAGTCGTTGGAAAAGTGGTCACAAACCAGTTCCCCTTCCCAACTGTTGGGCTGTACGGGAGGTGCAAAACGCAGTTCACCTACCGGAGGCTTCGCAAACGGGATGCCCAGAAACCGGGTGCTGCCCGAAGTCTCACTTTTCGTGCCTCTCACAACGCCGTATTTTGTTTTTGCTATCATCATTGCCATATGGTTTTCACCTGCTTTTCTACAAAATATTTTAATCTATCACTGTATTGCACTACTCCGGAATCGCCGCTTAACTCTTCCGGCCAACTGTCTTCATGTGCATTCTAATCGTTATAGGTAAAGGCACCGGGAACCAGCCTGCTTCCGACGACGACTGCGCAGACATAATCCCGACATGCAGTCTGGTTGTAATAACCGCAAACAGCATACCCATAGCACTGCTCATTAAAATAACTGTCCCAAGCTTCGATATTCTCCACGCTGTTGTCCTTCTTCAATGCCACGTATAGCTCATCTAGCATCTCGTCCACAATGCCGGTCACTTGAAGTCCGTTCCTTGTTGCTGCGCTGTTTTCGGTCCAGTACCGGTTCAGCGTGGATTCACAGTAATTTCCGTCGGCAAAGGTATCCATCACTAGATCCCATTTGGACAGATTTGCAGTATATTCGTCCATCTGGCTGTCTTTGACCGGAAGAAGTTCCAGTTTAATCCCCACCTCTTTCAAGGCAAACTGCATTTGGACGCAAGCATCTTCAAATGCCTGCACGCTGGAGCGATACACCAGAACAAGAGCCTCCCCGTCATAATCGGACTGGGACACCAATTCCGCGGCCGTTTCCGGGTCATAGTCGTAGTACGCGCGGCCGGACAGCCAGGATTCTGGAGCGTCACACACATTGGGTTGAAGCCCGTACACAGGATAAGCGGGACAACTGAGTCCCAGCGCGATGGATGCGTTGTCTATTGCGTAACAAATGGCTTTTCGCAAATTGATATCAGCACAGGGCGATAACTCACTGCAGTTGTAATACCAACTGACGGGCGATTGAACAAACTTATTAACACCAACGACACCAGAGGCGGCATCAGCAGCATAGACATTAACGTCAGCCGCATTCACGGAGTCTGCGATGTCGACAATGCCCATCTCTACTGCAACGGCACGAGACGCCTCATCCTGAAGGATCTCAATCTGAATGGTCTTCACGTTCTGATAGTTCAAAGCATAGTCGTTCTCTGCCAGCCACTCCTCGTCAACAATGTTCTTCATCCAGAATGTCTCGTTGGCCTCCAGCGTAATGTGGGAGGTTGGAACATACTCTTTCAGAACATAGGGGCCGGTGCCGATGGGATTTGTAGCCATCTCATCGGTGCCTACGGACTCCCAGGCCGTTCGGGACACCACCGTAACGTTGCTCAAATTCTGTTCCAAATCACCCAAACCCATGGGTGCATTGGAATGCCACGTTAAGGTATACTCACCCGAAACCTCCAGACGATCCAGACGGTGCACTTTCCCGGCGTGCCCCACGCTGATAAAATGCTCCACACTCCACTTCACATCTTCTGCGGTGATGTGGTTTCCGGCGCTGTCATAAATACAGTCCCAAAGCTCCAGTTCATAGGTCAGATCGTCCCGTTTTTCATACGATTTCAACCCGCATAGCCGCAGTTTACCCTCGCTATCCTCGTAAGCAAGCTTCTGAAACAATCCCAATTCTACCGCACCAAACCCGGTGATGGAAAAGGGGTTGAAGGAGCCGTTATCCTTGCTGGCCGAAACCGTGACCAAATCACGCAGATAGGTGTAGCTCTTTACGGCCTCGGTATCTTTCGTTTGGCTGGATTCCGCTTTGGACGACGCGACGGGGGTACTGGAGTTCCCGTTCCTTTGCTCTGTGCCGTCACTGCAGCCGGTCAGAACCACCACGCACATACTCAGCGAAAGAATCCATGCGAGAATTCTTTTTTTCATGGTCGCTTGCTCCTTCTGTTATACCTCCAACCTGTCAAACGGTTCCTCCGGAATTGTCCGCCACGTGTGGACCGCAGTAAAGTTGGATGTACAGGCTCTATGCAAAAAGTTCGAAAGAGTTCTTCCATCGAAATTATAATCCGCCCTCGCCTCAGGAACCGTTCCGGCAAACACGATCACGCTTTTATCCGGCAGCATGTCAGGCAGCTTTTCGCAGCAAAAAACCTGACTAACTCCAACTGCCCGCAGGAATGCCGCCAGTTTTCCGCCCCAATCCGCCGGCCATTCCGTTTCACCAAACCAGCGTCCGATTTCACCGCACACCTGCGGCGTGACAAAGGCGATGACCCGCTCCCCACGCTCAATGGCGCGGAACAGGCCGTTGGCCTCGTTTCCGCTGAGCCATCCGTACGGCGGACGGAAGAAGCTTTTGGCGGGAGCCTCGGCTCCGCCGATGCGAAAAACTTCCCCCGTCTCCTTATCCTTGAAAAATACCCGCTGGTTGATGGGCAGCCGCATTTCCAGCGCTCCTGTGGGACAGGCTTCCACACAGCAGCCGCAGTACCAGCACTCATCGGGATATGCTACCACCGGTGGTTTCCCCTTCTCCGGGTTGGGCAGGATAGTCTGGATGCGGCAAATATCGGCGCAGCTGCTGCAGCCAATGCAAAGGGACGGGTCAATGGCAACCGCCATGGTCGGACCGGAGTGATTGGGTAAAATATACGCTTCGTTGTTTGCCATCATAACCCCTCCTCTTCCCCGGCGCGGTGTAGCTCATAATTCTCCCGGAATGTTGGAAGATACGGCTCCTGCAGATAAAAGTCGGATGCCTTTGTCTCCGAGCAAAAACGACCGTCCGCCAGCCAATTGAACAAAAACTCGTTTCCCGTCAACCCGGCCTCATCAGCTTCCAGCTTGGCCATACAGGCTCGCATGAACACCTCGGAAACAATCAGTCTCGTCTCGCATTCCATTACGCGAGCCAACTCGTGAGGATTGCGGGCGTAGGTCATTTTTGCCTCGGTGTTTCGGATGCTCTCCAGCCAGTTCAGGCCGAATTCCAGTACCGGCTTGGTCAAAACCTCGCCGCAGCACTGTTGCATCGCTCTTGCGCTGCCGCCCCACAGTTCCTTCCAACTGACATAGGCTTCGGGATCTCCGGCCCGGTTGACCGGTGCGTAGATCCGTTCCCGCTCGGTCTGCACCTGCTTTTCGTCCACACTGCCCCGCTCGTTCTTCAGACAGTATTCCGCCGCGCGGTTTCCCGCATAGAAGCCGGAGGAACAGGCATAACTGGCTCCTTCCAATCCACTGGATGCCCCCGCGGCGAACAGTCCCGGGATACTGGTCATCAGATCCCAGTCTACACAGATCTCTCCCTGTCCGCCCCGCTCACTGCGCCAGGGTCTTCCGTCGCCGGCATCTCCGTGCATATTGCCCCTGCCCCGCTCGGCATTGATTGGGCACCATAGCAAATGTTTTTCAGGATTGAATCCCCAGCGGGTGTAGTAATCGTAAAGGGTATAGCGTGTTTTCCCCTCGTTACCAACCATCATGCCCCAGATGCTGCGGCGTTCCCGCTCCGGCATTGCTGAAAGATCCGCCCAAAACGGCTGCTCATACATTCCTTCTTTCACCAACTGGCCCAAATCCCTGGGCATATGGGGCTGTTCCCGGCGGGGGCGGTTTACGCGTTCCTCCACGGTCTCCGCCACGCTGCCGTCCCAGTAAGTCCAGGGCACTTCCTTTCCCCGGTTGTCCACAATGGTACAGGGTGTCCAGGTATTGCTGCTGTCACCCACTCCAAAACGGGGCCAGGCAAAGGGGTGGCTGGCTCGGGTGGTTCCGTTGTTATAAAAACCGTAGATTTTTGCTCCCGCCAGATAGGCCATGGCCAGACCCTCGCCGATGTCATTGGGGTCCCAGCGAAAACTGTTCCCGGTAATCTCCATGCTGTAGGTCCACATACTACAGACATAACCGGAGGCAATGATCACGCTCTTTGCGGAGAAAACATAGAATTCCCCGGTCTCCAACGAAAATCCCACAGCACCGACCACGTTTGCGCCCTGCTTTCCTTCATCCGTCAGCAGACCGGTCATCATCACGCGGTCATAAAGCTGTGCGCCAGCTTTTTTCAGCCCTTCGTACAAAACAGGTTTCAGATAGTTTCCGCCCCGCAGCTTGATGGAATCCATTGCCGTGTAGTCATAGGACTTCAGTATTCCGGTGTCTGCATCCTTCGTGTCCGAACCGTCAAAGTCACCATCCTTGTCCCGGATCGGCAGGCCAAGCCGTTCCAGCTCCATGAGAGCATCCCAGGTGCCCCGGGAGGCAATGTAATCCCGATGGGTCATGGTGGGACCGGTACGCCCGAACATATTGCGGTTCATGTTGTCGCCCTTGCCGGAGGCATATTTCTCGTCGGCACTGACCGTGCTGTTTGGGCCGTCGGTGATATCGTTCCAGTGGTCAATACCGGCTCCCGCGTTGCCGCTACGCTTGATGGGGGCCTTGTCGCACACTGCCACTCGCAGACCCCGCCGGGCTGCAGAAATGCCTGCCGAAGCGCCCGCAGGGCCCGCGCCGATTACAAGTACGTCGGTTTCGATCCGTTGGATCGTGTCATATTTGATGGGATACGGCCAACGGATCGCTTTATCCCCAAGCCCTGCTTGTACCGCCATAATACGCACCCCTTTCATTTTATTCCGTTATATACAAATATTCCCGCCTCGCAAAGCTTTGCCGTCCCTCCTGACCGGAGAAATTTTCCTTTCAGCATCGCATTACAGGGCGGGAAATATGCATCACATTATTTCGACTGTCGGAACAGCCACTCCTTGACGCCGCGGACACTATAGGCAACGGGCCAAGTGGAAACGTGGTTTGTTCCAGGATTAGCTGGCACGCCATCGGGAACCACAGTGCTGCCTTCAAAGACGGTATAGCGAATGTTCACGTCATCCTTTAGAGCCTCAGTCACCAGCGCATCAAATTCCTCCGGGGTACTCTTGCCATTCCAAACATAGCGGCCCACCTTGGCACCGTTCTTCTCCAACTCATCCGTCATGGCATTCCAGCCTGGGAACGCCTTCGCGTCATCGTGAGAGACCAGGATCCAGAAATTCTTCTTCCAGCAGGCCTCGCCCATACGCTTAGCATTCCACTGACAGGCCACAAACATTGCCGCCGCGAAATAATCCGGATATTCTATGTTCATCTCGCTGAAGCACATACCGCCGCCGGATTGGCCGGTACAATAAATCCGGTTGGTAT